>NZ_JARGEJ010000260.1:0-428 GCF_029211245.1 Robertmurraya sp. DFI.2.37
TAACCATTGGCAAATGGGAAATTCGGGGTCAATACAACTTCATTCTGATTAGCAGTATCGGTAATCTTGAATTTTAAATAACCAACAGAAGCTATTTTTCCGCTAATAGTATCAGTCAAGATAACACGAACCAACGGTTCACGATCTTTTGTAGCTTTATTCTGAGTAAATCCCCAAGGTTGCTGCTTACCACCACTTGTCATCTGAGGACGAATAACAGAACCCTTCAATGCAGCATGAGCACTTTCTGAAGTTTCGTTATTACCTTTATGATAACCAACTAATTCGTAAGAATATTTGAAACCATATTTTTCTACAGTACCATCAGCAGCACGAACATCCCATTTTGAATGTGTACCTTCTTTATCTATATTAGTTCTGTGAGTATTGACCAAACGAGCAATATCGATACCATTGCTGTTCCAGAC
>NZ_JARGEJ010000261.1:0-427 GCF_029211245.1 Robertmurraya sp. DFI.2.37
GATGCATCTTCGAGTAAACCATGAATTTGGTTAGCTGTATGGTGCCATCCCAATTTTTCTAGTCGTTCGATTAGAAGTTGAGTAGACATTATGTTTCACTCCTTTCTAATTGTTCATACACTTGAAGGGGACGATGTTCCACTTCAAACACATCGGGTTGTTGGAGACGGGTCGCCAAACCTTTTTCGGTCTCTTTCAGCCCTTTATAATGTCCTAAATTTAAATGGACTTCTGTTTTACCAGTAAGAATAGGGTGTTTCGCAATACACTCAAAGTCATCATATATCTCTAAATGATGATCAAGCGTTTCTTTCACTTTTACATTTTGACCAACAAAGCGGAATGGAACAGAATAACGCTTTCCTCGGTAAGAGATAAACGAATCTCTACTAACCTCTCGTATTTCCCACTTCACTACAGGAAAAGC
>NZ_JARGEJ010000262.1:0-427 GCF_029211245.1 Robertmurraya sp. DFI.2.37
GATGCATCTTCGAGTAAACCATGAATTTGGTTAGCTGTATGGTGCCATCCCAATTTTTCTAGTCGTTCGATTAGAAGTTGAGTAGACATTATGTTTCACTCCTTTCTAATTGTTCATACACTTGAAGAGGACGATGTTCCACTTCAAACACATCGGGTTGTTGGAGACGGGTCGCCAAACCTTTTTCGGTCTCTTTCAGCCCTTTATAATGTCCTAAATTTAAATGGACTTCCGTTTTACCAGTAAGAATAGGGTGTTTCGCAATACACTCAAAGTCATCATATATCTCTAAATGATGAGCAAGCGTTTCTTTCACTTTTACATTTTGACCAACAAAGCGGAATGGAACAGAATAACGCTTTCCTCGGTAAGAGATAAACGAATCTCTACTAACCTCTCGTATTTCCCACTTCACTACAGGAAAAGC
>NZ_JARGEJ010000263.1:0-427 GCF_029211245.1 Robertmurraya sp. DFI.2.37
CCATGGCTTCACAAGCCGGACGCAAGAAATCCTGCTCCTGCTTCCTGATGAACGCTATCACCTGATCACAGCGTTTGATAAGTTTCTGCATTTCCTTTGCCGGACTCTCATGCTCAACCGGGTTGATTCCGTACTTCTCGAAGTACTCCAGCGCACAGGAAAGGAAGTCTTTCTTTGATACATTATTGGACTTTGCCAGCCTGTCAAGCCGGGCAAACGTTTTTCGGTCAATGGTGACAGAAGTAGAGGTTTCCTTATCCATACAATTGCTGTTTTAATTGCTAATTATATTATTAAATCTCTGATTTACAAAGGTATGATTTTAACCACAATTTCAAACTAATTGCGGTTAAAAAACTTAAACGGCTGATATTCAGCCGTAACCCCGTAGGGCAAGAGGAAAAACCGGGCTTTGCCCTGTTTTTCC
>NZ_JARGEJ010000264.1:0-427 GCF_029211245.1 Robertmurraya sp. DFI.2.37
TACTTAATAAGATTATATTTTAAAGTTAGTTTGTTTCAAGTTCGGGTTCTTATCCAATTCAGCTTGTGGAATCGGCATGTAACGGTTCCTGAATTTACGGATTTCGAGTACCACCTGGTTCTTTTCACCTTGGAAAATTGTAGCACGCTCTTCTTGTGGAATGCTTGGGTCCATATCTACGGTACCTTGGTTAGAAGCATAGATTGGACCATTCAGTACGTCTTTGGCAATGTCCCAACGGATGATATCATCTCTTCTTAAGCCTTCGAAAGCAAATTCTACGCGGCGTTCTCTTCTGAGCAATTCTCTCAGTTTAGCTTGTGTATTATATTTTGCTCTGTCTACTTTTGGCATGCCAGCTCTTTCTCTGATTAGGTCAATCAAGTCAGTAGCATCTGAAAGGTCTGTATTTTTTTCAATCATAGCT
>NZ_JARGEJ010000265.1:0-426 GCF_029211245.1 Robertmurraya sp. DFI.2.37
CACGCAGAAGCTTCACGCCCGTGGTCCGATGGGACTGGAGGAACTGAACACATACAAGTGGATTATTCAGGGGGATGGACAAATAAGACAATAATACTATAAATGAAAAAATTATGAGATACTTTACAAACGTACACGATTTGGGCGACTTGAAGAGTGCCCTTGCCGAAGCTTTCGAAATCAAGAAAGACCGCTACAAATATGAAACCCTGGGAAAGCATAAGACTTGCCTGCTGATTTTCTTCAACAACAGTCTGCGTACCCGTTTGAGCACCCAGAAGGCAGCCCGTAACTTGGGCATGGATGTGATTGTGCTTGATGTGAACCAAGGTGCATGGAAGCTGGAAACTGAGCGCGGTGTCATTATGGATGGCGACAAGAGTGAACATTTACTGGAGGCTATTCCGGTGATGGCTTCTTATTGTG
>NZ_JARGEJ010000266.1:0-425 GCF_029211245.1 Robertmurraya sp. DFI.2.37
GATCGAGCTAATCCAAAAAACATAGAGTAAGCTCACTGTTATCCCGATCATCATTTCACTCGTCATAACGGAAGCAATATATAAATCTTCTTTTAAAAGAAAATAGGCGACGGTTTGAATTAAAAAGCGCGATAGAACGGCAGTAAACGCCCCTAACAAGCTCGCAGAGAGTAAAAAAAGGATGTTGGAGAGACTGCTTCTCATACGATTCGTCACAAATGTGAAATCTTGATTTCGATAAGGCTTTGTTGTAATCGTAATCGCCGTTACAAAAATCCAAATAAACGTAAAAATAATCACAAGGTCAGCAGAGTAAAACTTCAATTCAAAGTGATACTCATCTGAGGTCCCCATTGAAGATGAACCACCGCCAAGAGAAAATAAAAACGCAATAAATTGGATGCCAACGAGGGAACTAAATGCAT
>NZ_JARGEJ010000267.1:0-424 GCF_029211245.1 Robertmurraya sp. DFI.2.37
ATCAAAAATATTTAAACTGTAGAAGGTGAAAGAAGTTCGAAGGAATAGATCGCGTAATAAATGTTTATGATCTTCATATATGGACGATTGCTTCTGCTCTGTTGCCGCAAGCTGTCCTGATTGAGGACGATAAATTTATTTGTTTCAGCGTTAACATTCTCCATCGCATTTTTTTAATGAACAATCAGATTAAGAAGATGTTGCAAAATAAAGTTTTAACGAAATAAATAGTTCAATTTCGTTTGAGCCAAAGGTAAGAACTAGAGATGAGAGTTTTTAATAATACATGATCTCCTTTGGAGAAAAACAAATCGGTCTTTCTCAACCTTCTTTATCACGAATAGAAAGCGGCAATCAAGAGATCACCTTCTCCTTATTAGAAAAAATATGTAAGGCACTTAATATATCGATGGGTGATTTTCTG
>NZ_JARGEJ010000268.1:0-422 GCF_029211245.1 Robertmurraya sp. DFI.2.37
GCGAATACAGAAACAAGTGATTCTAAACTAAAAGAAGAGAAGGATGAATACGAACAGCTAGTAGAGCAAAGAAATGGTGAATTGTAATTGATTCCTCTTGAATTGACCTCATATAGTGAGGAAATTGGCGCTTCGCTTAGCAATCCTAAGTATCAAAAGTTTGCTGCCAATGGAAAAGTGAAGATTGAGGGGAAAATTGAACTATACAATGAGTTAAAGTCAGACTATGTATGGATTAAAGTTCGCTCAAATCAAGAAGGTCCGGCTGGAATTGAACATGAATATTATGTACCGATTAAGGACGGAGCTTTTAAGGAGACGCTTCATTTTTTTAATGGAGAGGGCGATCATCGGGTCACGGTTCTACTTCCGAGTACGGAACATGAGGATTCTTATTACGATACTGCCAGCTTTGAAGTGAT
>NZ_JARGEJ010000269.1:0-422 GCF_029211245.1 Robertmurraya sp. DFI.2.37
GACCGGGCGTACTGGTCAATGCCCCTGCTATCAATCCCACCACACTGGGCGTATCAATGTCAAAAGCATACTTCAGTCCTACCGCCGTCAGACAGGCAGAGCAAATAATAAGCATAGTGATAAGAATCAGTGTCTTTCCTTTACTTCTGAAAGAATCGAAAAATCCGGGACCGGCCTGAATACCGATGGTAAAGATAAAAAGCACCAGACCGAAGTTCCCCAATTCTTTAGGAATGATCACACCGAAATGTCCGAAAAGCAAGGCAATGAAGATAACGGCCGACACATCCAGCGACAAGCCCTTTATCTTAATCCTCCCTAGCATAAAGCCCAACGCTACAATAAGGAAGAGCGAGAAATAAGAAGAATGCAGTAAATCAATTAACATATTTTTAAGAGGTTAGTTTCAGAGCACAAAGATA
>NZ_JARGEJ010000027.1:0-57126 GCF_029211245.1 Robertmurraya sp. DFI.2.37
CGTTTGTATCCAAGATTTCCATTCAAATATTCGGTAACAATCTTTATTTTAAATTCCTCACTATATTTGGCCATAATAATACCCCCAGAAGTTAGATTTATTACTCTAACTTCTGGGGGTCGGTACCCCTTGGAGCTTTTTTTAAATGGATTTGTTGTATCTTGCCGTTGATTTTTGATTCATCTTCTCTCTGATTCCATGAAGCGATAAAAAAGTGTTTTCTCACATCATCTCTTCGGAATCAGAAGCTTTTTTTATATTGAAAAACGGTTCAATGATATTGTGTAATAAAGCGATTTCAATAAATGATTGGATATGTGACAAAAGAATTATTGAAGTGCGATAATGTTTCTATAGCTAGCAGTTTAAAATATCGTTAAAAGGATGGAGCATATGTTTTCTTTGCAGGAGATTCGCAGTTTAAATGAGCTTGAACTGGCTGTCTATAATTACGTAATATCAAATGCAGATAAAGTTTACCATATGAGCATTCGCGATCTATCAGAACAAACGCATGTTTCAACGACAACGATTTTACGATTTTGTAAAAAAATGAATTGTGATGGGTTCACTGAATTTAAATTTAAGCTAAAAACGCTTAATGATAACAACGGTGTTGCCATGCCTACTGAGGATGCGGCACAAATGATTGATTTTTTTAAAAAGATCAATAATCAAGAATTTGATCAATTGTTAGATCGCGCAGCGGAGATGATTGTTAATAAAGATAGAGTTTTATTTATTGGGGTTGGATCCAGTGGCTCATTAGGTAAATATGGGGCACGGTTTTTCTCTAATATTGGAAAATTCGCTCAATATTTAGATGACCCGTTTTATCCTGTACCTGACGGCTATTATGATTCATCCGTCACTATCGTATTGTCTGTATCTGGAGAAACAGAAGAGACGCTAAGACAGGTCAGCCGTTTTAAACGCAAATCATCAAAGATTGTTAGCATAACAAATTATGAAACCTGTACATTAGCGAAGCTATCTGATTTAAATATCGCTTATTATATGCCATTGATAATGGTGCAAAATGAATTAAATATTACTTCGCAAGTTCCTGTTGTATTTATTTTAGAAATGATTGGAAGGAAAATTCAAAAATTGCTTCAACAATAAGTTCTTTCCTAATTATGATCATTTAACCGAATGCTGAGCCCTGACGATTCTTATTTGTTTTTTTTATGGAACAATTTTTATATGATGGAACATGTTTTTTTAGATACGGGATTTAATGATCTCTCCGATGCTTCCTTTTATAATGAATTAAAGCGATTACAGGTTGTAACTAGAGGAGAGAACACGTGATGAGAGCAAATGGTTTTCCAAAAGGGTTTCTATGGGGTGGAGCGATCGCAGCCCATCAAGCGGAAGGAGCTTGGGATAAAGATGGAAAAGGGGTTAGTATTGCAGATGTTATAACGGCGGGAAGAAATGGCGTTCCACGTGAGATTACTGACGGTGTATTGACGGGATACCAGTACCCTAGTCATCAAGCTATCGATTTTTATTCCCATTATCAAGAAGATATTAGGTTGTTTGCGGAGATGGGATTTAAAAGTTTTCGTACTTCAATAGCTTGGTCAAGAATTTTTCCGAAAGGCGACGAAGAGGAACCTAATGAAATTGGATTGCAGTTTTATGACGATATCTTTACTGAGCTAAGAAAGTATCAAATCGAACCAATTATTACACTTTCTCATTTTGAGATGCCTTATCATCTCGTTAAAAAATACGGGGGCTTTAGGAATCGGAAAGTGATTGATTACTTTGTCAAATTTGCTGAGATTGTCATGAAGAGATATAAAGATAAAGTAAAGTACTGGATGACATTCAATGAAATTAATAATCAAACTGATACAACCCATGATCTACATATTTTCACGAACTCTGGCATTCTTTTTCAAGAAGAGGACAACAGGGAAGAAATCATGTATCAGGCAGCGTTGCATGAGCTAATTGCAAGTGCAAAAGTGATTAAATTGGCTCGCGAGATTAACCCGGAATTTCAAATGGGGTGTATGATGGCATATGTTCCGATTTATCCTTATTCCTGTCACCCTAATGATGTCATGGAATCGGTTGTAGCTATGCGTAATCGCTGGTTTTTCAGTGATATTCATGTTAGGGGGAAAATACCTACCTACATAAAAGGTATTGGGAGCATCAAGGCTATGAAATTCAGTATTCTCCAGAGGACGAAGCAATTTTACTAGATGGAACAGTCGATTATATTGCCTTCAGCTATTATATGTCCGCTGTTGTCAGTTCCCGTGAAGTAGAGGAAAAGAATGTACCTGGGGAATTCGCCAATATGATTCGAAATCCTTATCTGCAAGTGAGTGAGTGGGGATGGCAAATTGATCCTGTGGGACTGCGTTATACACTAAATATTGTATACGAGCGCTATCAGAAACCATTATTCATTGTTGAAAATGGCTTGGGTGCGAAGGATGTTGTTGCAGAGGACGGCTCCATCGATGATCAGTATCGCATAAAATATTTGACACAGCATATAGAAGAAATGAAGAAGGCAATCACTCGCGATGGTGTGGAGATAATCGGATACACTCCATGGGGATGTATTGATATCGTAAGTTTTGGCACCGGTGAAATGGAGAAACGGTACGGATTTATTTATGTTGATAAAGATAATGCTGGAAACGGGACGATGGAGAGAAGGAAGAAAAGGTCGTTTTATTGGTATCAACATGTGATAAAAACAAATGGGGAACAATTGCATTTCGGGTCATAATGTGGAGCGAAAAGAGAAAGAATGCAATGGTGAAAATACTGAATATTCGATATATTTTTCAGCGTTAATTTTTGAGCATCCAAATAAGGAGGAATAGAAGATGTTTTCTAAACGTCAAAAAGATATCATCACCGTGTTATCTAAAGTAAATGAATCTATTACCTCGGAATGGATAGCAAGAGAGATAGGCGTTAGTGATCGAACTGTGCGAAACGATATTAAATTTATTCAAAAGGAATCAAGCGTTCTAGGTATTGAAATTCAGTCCTTGAGAGGAAAAGGATACATCCTCAAAATAATAGATCGGCAAAGATTCTTAACAGCTTTTGGTAAGCTCATTTCTGAATCAAATACGAGTTTAATGAATTACGCTGACCAGGAAAATAGGGTCAATCATATGCTCACACAATTATTGTTAACGAAGAGCTTTATAAAGTTAGAAAAGTTTTCCGATGAGTTATTTGTTTCGCCTTCAACTATTCAAAACGATTTAAAAGTTGTTCGTGAGATTTTAAAAAAGTACAATTTGAGGCTAATGAACCGTCCGTATTATGGAACGAAAGTAGATGGCGATGAGTATATGAAAAGACAGTGCTTATCAAACGCGGTATTGAATCGTAGTAATGATCTATTTGTTGACAGCGATTCCTTTCAGTTTCTTAATGAGGAGCTTTATGAAAAGGTAAAGAGAAGTTTAATCGCCAAATTAGCCCATTATCATATTGAAATTTCGGATATAGCGCTAACTAATTTAGCCACTCATATAACGATAGCCTGTAGAAGAGTGGAGGAAGGCTTGATTATTGAACAGTTTGAGGATGGAACGATTAATCAATATCCATTTGAAAAGATGGTTGCGAGTGAAATACTTCAGGAAGTAGAGCGATTCACTGGCCTTACGTTTCCGCACACTGAAAGGGATTACATTAGCATCCATTTATTAGGTACAAAATTGCTTAACGAAAAAGAATTGCAAGAAATAAGCGAATACGATGAAGTTGGAAGAATAGTCCGAACCATATTAGAACGGCTTAAAGCCGAATTAAATTGGGATTTTAGCGATGATATTGAATTTATCCAAGCTCTCACTTTGCATATTCGACCAGCGATAAATCGTTTGAAATATAAAATGAATATTAGAAATCCACTTCTTAATGAAATCAAAACGAAGTATCCAATTGCATTTGATGGGGCAATCATAGCCAGTAAATGTATAGAAGAGCATATCAAAATAGAAGTAATTGAGCATGAGATCGCTTATATTGCTCTTCATATTGGCGTGGCTTTAGAACGAAAGAAAACAAGAAGAAAGGAACTAAAAAGAGTACTTGTTGTTTGCGCATCCGGTGTGGGAAGTGCAAAGCTGCTTTATTATCGGTTGAAAAATCATTTCGAACGTGAAGTTGAAATTGTGGATACGATTAATTATTACAATTTAGTATCTTATAATCTTGCTTCCATTGATCTAATCATTAGCACAATTCCTATTCAAGAATCCATGCAAGTGCCTGTTCTAGTAGTAAATCCCTTTTTAGATGATGCTGATAAACAAAAGATTAGTTGTTTTTTAAAGGAGGATATGTATCAAGTTGAATCCTATCTGCATCCGGAAAGAGTATTTATTCACCAAGATCTAAGGGATAAATTCGAAGTGATCAATTTTCTTTGTCAGCAGTTGTATGTCCAAGGTCTTGTTTCTTCAGATTACGTTAATCTTGTTCTGGAAAGAGAAGCGCTGGCTCCAACTTGTTTCGGTGAATTAGTGGCGATCCCTCATCCAATGACTCCGGTGACGAAAGAAACATTTTGGACGATTTGTACGCTGAAAAGACCGATTAAATGGCATAAGGGGCAAATGGTCCAATTTGTTTGCCTCTTAAACATCCGAAAGGGTGGAAGAAATGATTTGGATCAAATGTATCAGAAATTAATTGCCATCATTGATAATCGGACAATGCTTCAAAGGTTAATCGCGAGCAAATCATTTGAAGAAATGCTCCCTTTGTTAAAGGCCCCTAAATGGCCAGATTGATAAAATGGTTCCATTCTTTTCCGGAGCCCAACGGAAAAACAAAAACTAGAGATAAAACGCTTTCATAATAGAATAGAATTATAGGATCCTATGAAGATTTGCAGTCGAACCGGAGATGATAAAGTTGCGCAAATGGGTCATAAATGCTGATGATTTTGGATATTCCAAGGCAGTTAACTATGGGATTATTGAGGCTCATAGAGATGGGGCTGTTACATCTGCCACTTTAATGGTAAATATGCAAGGAGCTAGGCATGGGGCACAGCTGGCAAAGGAATTCGAGAATTTAGGGGTCGGCATCCACTTTGTTTTAACATGTGGGAAACCGATTAGAGCAGATGTAACCTCATTAGTGAAAGGAGATGGAACGTTCCATTCTATTTCAGAGATCGAGAAGTTTGCGTCCCTTGAAGATGTAGAGAAGGAACTCATAAGTCAAATGGAATTATTTTATTCCTATGGTTTGAAGCCAACGCATATTGATTCCCACCATCATGTCCATGCTCTAGAAAAATTTTATCCGATCTTTAGAAAAGTAGCCCAAAAGTATAATCTTCCTATTCGAGCTAGTGGAAATGATGATCGGGATTTCCAGCCGATAGAATATTTTTGTCGAGAGTTCTACGGGAATCACCTAACCGTGGAAGGGACGCTGATGTTATTTGAGAGCTTATTGAATTACAAAACAGTAGAGGTTATGACTCACCCGGCATTCATCGATACAGCACTTATTATCGGTAGTTCTTATACGAAGGAAAGATTAAAAGAATTGGACATTTTAACCGACCGCAGAATACTTTCTTTTATTAAAGATCATGGAATCCAACTTGTTAGTTATAAAGGGCTCGACAGTTAATAATTAGGGAAAGGAAAAATAAAATGACAACTATTTCTGAGGAGACTATTTTCCAAATTATTTTACATGGAGGGGATGGGAGAAGCTTGGCAATGGAGGCGATTGCTTTCGCCAAAAGTGGGGATATTGCTGGGGCAGAAGTAAAATTAAAAGAATCTGAAGCAGCAATTAATCAAGCTCATCATATTCAAACGTCACTCATTCAGGAAGAAGTTAAAGGGAATCATTCATTGGTATCATTATTGATGGTACATGCTCAAGATCATTTGATGAATTCAATCACGGTAAAGGATTTAGCAAAGGAAATGATTGATATGTATAAGCTTATTTACAAAAAGGCTGAATAATACCGATGCAGTCATGCATTCTTGAAAGGAGTGATTTTTTTAAAAAAACAGCGTAAAAATGAAATCGTTTTCTTGGATTAAGGAGAATTTAGGGAGGAATGAGGATGAAAAAAATTTTATTAGTTTGTGCAGCTGGTATGTCGACTAGTCTTTTAGTAAACAAAATGAAGGAGGCTGCAGCCAATAAGGGAGAGGAAATCGACATCTTTGCATTGCCGATCTCAGAAGCAAGTTCAGTAGTAGATGAGGTAGATGTGGTGTTATTAGGGCCTCAAGTAAGGTATCAAAAAGCCCAAGTTGATTCTTTAGTAAAGGGGAGGGTTCCTGTAGAAGTAATCGATATGAGAGCATATGGCATGATGGACGGTGAAAAAGTATTAAATAGAGCATTTGAACTAATCAGTTGATAATGAGAGAAAATAAGGAGTGAATCACTATGGGGGTTATGGATAAATTTGAAAAAGGGATGGAAAGATTTCTTGTCCCAATTGCAGCGAAGTTAAATTCACAAAGGCATGTTGTAGCGATTCGTGATGCATTTATTTTAGCTTTTCCCATTACGTTAGCTGGTTCTTTGGTTTTGCTATTAAACTTTGCTATTTTAGCTCCAGACGGCTTTATTGCAAAAATCCTTTTTTTGCATAAGCTATTTCCTAATCTTGCAGACTACCAGCAAGTGTTCACACCAGTATTAAACGGTTCCACCAACATCCTCTCGATGTTTATCGTTTTTTTGATTGCTAGAAATATTGCGATTGAATTAAAAGCAGATGAGCTATTATCTGGGATTACGGGATTATCAACATTCTTTATCATCTATCCTGCTTATTTGAATGTAGAAGGTGCAAATTACCTTTCGACACAATGGGTAGGAGCACAAGGACTCTTTGTTGCCATAATAGTTGGACTATTAGTTGGTGAATTTTTTAGTAGACTTTCAAAATCGGAGAAATTGCAAATAAAAATGCCACCATCAGTGCCGCCGGCTGTAGCAAGATCATTTAAGGTATTATTCCCTATCGTTATTATTACGCTTGTTTTTGCCATCGGTAATGCGGTGATCAACGCTTTTTATGAAGAAGGGCTACACCAATTTATTTATGCAATGCTCCAAACTCCATTGAAAAACATTGGCGATAACGTCATTTCTTTAATTGTTTTAGCAGTTGTTTCAAATTTGCTATGGATTTTTGGAATTCATGGTCCAAATACAATTGCAGCCATTCGGGAAGCGATGTTTGCTGAAGCAAATATTGAAAACTTAAATTTTGTTGCTGCCAATGGTACAGCTTGGGGAGCCCCTTACCCAACAACATGGGCAATCAATGATGCATTTGCTAATTATGGTGGTTCAGGTATGACCTTAGGTTTGATCATTGCGATTTTCCTTGTTTCAAGGAGGAAAGAATATCGGGATATTGGAAAACTGTCAGTTGCACCAGGTTTATTCAATATAAATGAACCAATCATCTTTGGATTGCCGGTCGTTTTAAATCCAATTTTAATTATTCCGTTCATCTTAGCTCCAGCAGTAAATATTTTTATTGGATGGACAGCGATTCATTTTGAGCTTATTCCACCAATTGCATATTCCGTTCCATGGACAACTCCTGGTCCATTAATTGCTTTCTTAGGAACAGGCGGAAATTGGTTAGCGCTAATTCTTGGCTTTGCTTGTCTGGCAGTTACGACACTTATTTATATCCCATTCGTTATGGCTGCAAATAAAGCGATGGAATCAACCATTAAGACAACGAACAAAGATTCAGATGTTCCAATGTAAACTGCTGAAAGGAATGATTTCTTGTTGAATCAACATCCATTACAAGTTTCATGCGGACAGATCAAGTATTTATATGATTTTATTAACCACTATCGTGATGAAAAGATACACATAACGGTATCTCAATTAAATAGGATTGATATGAATATCATTGTAGAAACTGAATTGTCGCAAGAAGAATCCGTTAAGTATGTGAAGGAGCTATTGAAGAGCTCTCCAATGGGAAGTGCCTTATATTTTACCGTTAAATCTTAAAAATCGTTTACGAGATATAGGAGTCTTGGTTGAACAGGCTCCTATCCTTATGAGAAAAGATGAAAATACTAAACTAATATCATATAGAGGAGGCATTATAAGGTGAAAAACGGGTTGAAAATCGCAACAATAGGTGGAGGTTCAAGCTATACTCCGGAATTGATTGAGGGTCTTATTAAACGATATGAGGAATTACCTGTGTCGGAAATTTGGTTGGTCGATGTGGAGGAAGGGAAGGAAAAACTAGAGATTGTCGGAAATCTTGCTAAGAGAATGGTGAAAAAGGCAGATCTTCCTATCGAGGTCTATCTCACTTTAGATCGACAAAAAGCAATGAAAGATGCTGACTTTGTAACTACGCAATTCCGTGTCGGGCTGCTCGATGCGCGGGCAAAAGATGAAAGGATACCGCTTAAATATGGCATTTTGGGCCAAGAAACTAACGGTCCTGGCGGCTTGTTTAAAGGCTTAAGAACTATTCCTGTTATTTTAGATATTTGTAAAGATATGGAGGAGTTATGTCCAGATGCTTGGCTTATCAATTTTACCAATCCCGCAGGTATGATCACGGAAGCGGTGCTTCGCTATTCCAATATTAAGAAGGTAGTGGGTCTTTGTAATGTACCAATAGGGATGGAAATGGCTATTGCCAAACTGTTGGAGGTGGATCATTCCCGAATACGCATTGATTTCGCTGGTCTGAATCATATGGTCTACGGCTTAGAAGTTTATTTAGATGGAAAGAGTGTTAAAGGTGAAGTGATAAAAATGATAACGGAGCTTGACGACAGCAGCTTTGTGAAAAATATTCAAGGTATTGCTTGGGAGCCTGAATTTTTAAAAGCGTTAAATGCGATTCCATGTCCATATCATAATTATTATTATAAATCACAGGAAATGTTCGAAAAAACGAAGAAGGATGCTGAAACAAAAGGAACGCGTGCAGAAGTAGTCAAGGCGCTGGAACAGGATTTATTCGAGCTTTATAAAGATCCGGAGCTTAATATTAAACCGCCTCAATTGGAAAAAAGGGGAGGGGCCTACTATTCTGATGCTGCGATACGTCTTATTTCAAGCATTTATAATGATAAACGGGATATTCAGCCTGTCAATACAATCAATAATGGAGCAATCGCCAGCATCCCTAATGATTCGGCAGTTGAAATTAGTGCAGTTATTACAAAAGAAGGACCGAAACCAATAGCGATGGGTGATCTACCTATCTCTGTCAGGGGGCTTGTTCAACAAATTAAATCCTTCGAACGAATTGCAGCAGAAGCGGCCGTCACTGGGGATTATCATTTAGCCGTATTGGCTTTAACGATTAATCCACTAGTTGCATCAGATACATTAGCAAAAGCAATTGTTGATGAAATGCTAGAGGCACATAAAGAGTATTTGCCACAGTTTGCTTAAGTGAAGGGGTAAGAAATTAAATTAGTGCTAGTTATTCATGAGCAGCCATTATGACTTGTTTCATGTAGGTATATTACAATAACGATTTTAAAAATTAAAAGAAAAAGAGCTTACAAGTTTACGAAATGTGTAAGCTCTTTTTTGCGTGTTTAAATTTTTAAAATATACCACTTATTCTGAATTTAAGCAAACCGTAATGTTTTTATGGAAATAGGTCTTTTAAAACAGTAAAATCTACTCATGTACATTTTTTGTATATGAAAATAGTAATAAAGAACAAAAAATAAGAGAAGCAACGAAGATAAACAGTATTATGTGAAAAATCTTATAGAAAGAAATATCGAAACATTTCGCCAAAGATGCCACTATCAACAGAGGAGGATTCGTATATGAGAAAAAGAATTCAATTTAAGAAATTAAAAAGTTCTCAGAAGAAAAACTTTCGATTGAAAAGTATTTCTTTAAAAAAGCTATCGTTTATAAACATAAAAGGACAGGGTTTAAAAACGAAAATATTGCTTGGTTATGGGGTTGTTTTATTATTGCTCATTATCTTAGGAGCGAGTGTTCTTTTTAATGTAAACAGCCTTAATCGTCAAATAGAAAAAACGATTCAAGAGGATGTTCAGACCCTTACATATGAGTCACAAATGAGTTACAATATCGCCAATCGAATGGCGATGTTGAGGGGATTCCTTTTATTTGGAGATACCCAAGATAAAGAGCTTTTTGATGAATATACTAGGAATAGTAAGGTGTTAGAAGAAAAGCTATTGGAAATGGATAATTCCAAAGAGCTGGATCAGCTTCTATATGCAAGTAACAACTGGGGCATGCTTATTCAGGAGCGAGTGTTCACTGCTTATGACAGAGGCGAGCGTGAATTGGCTTTGAAAATCGTCAATGATCAAGTAGGTCCGATCGGGCAGCAATTGATGGATTCCTTTGATGAGAGAGTGAACGAGAAGGAAAAAATGGTCGAAAAAAGCGGCAAAGAGTTGCTTAATCGAGGAATTGCCATGAATAGCTTTGTGATTATTTTAACGATTATCGCGATTGTTCTTGGCGTAGCAGTTGCTCTGTTCCTTGCTAATTATATTGTGAGACCCGTTCATCATGTTGTCAATAAGATGAATCAAATTGCCAAAGGGGATTTCACAGGCGATGATTTAAAAATAATCTCTAACGATGAAATCGGACAGTTAAGTACTTCCGTTAATTTGATGTCTGTAAGTTTAAAGGGCTTGGTAGAGAGTGTGCAAAAAGTGACTGAACAAGTAGCTGCATCATCGGAAGAATTGTCGGCAAGTGCTGAACTAACAACGGCTGCCACGGAGCATGTTGTTAATAATATTAATGAAGTTGCCAAGGGCTCTGAAGTTTCGGCAGAAGTTGCGACTAACAGTGCGCTAGCGATGGAAGAGGTAAGCATCGGTGTTCAAAGAATCGCAGAGTCCTCCTCAGAGGTCGCAGCTATGTCGCAGCAATCTACTGATATTGCCAAAGATGGAAATGCAAAGATTGATCGAGCGGTAGAACAGATGAGTCGAATCTCTGGAACAGTCGAGTCGACTTCTACAATTATTAAACAGTTAGGGGAGAGATCGAAACAAATTGGTGACATTGTTACAGCGATAACTGATATTTCAAGTCAAACAAATTTACTTGCTTTGAATGCAGCAATTGAAGCAGCAAGAGCAGGTGAACATGGGAAGGGTTTCGCTGTCGTCGCAGATGAAGTAAGAAAATTAGCGGAGCAATCGCAAGAGTCAGCAGGGAAAATTAAAGAATTGATTGAGAAAACGCAGGAAGACACAAATGATTCGATTCAGTCAATGTTGAGAGTTGTAAAAGAGGTTCATGCAGGAACATTGGATGTCAATGAAGCAGGTGAGGCTTTTAAAAAGATTTTAGATGCTGAAATTCGGGTTGCAGAGCAAATACATGAAGTTTCTGCCATTTCTGAGCAGATGTCAGCCAATACACAAGAGGTATCAGCATCTGTTCAAGAGGTTCAAACGATCGCAACACAAAGTTCTGAAGGGACTCAAATGATCGTTACAGCTTCCAGAGAGCAGCTTGCATCGATGGAGGAAATTTCCGAATCAGCCAAGTCGTTAAGCGAAATGTCTGAAGCGCTGCAAAATGAACTTGCGAAGTTTAAAATATAAGTGAGGAAAGCTGGTGCGTTTTAAGGCACCAGCTTTTCATATTACTTCTGGATTTGGACATCTTGAAGTTTAACATATTGTCCGTCGCTAATCGTAATATACATATCCGATTGAACGTTTTCATTAGTGACAATACTATCGATTTGGTGCCTGCTGTCTTTTGAAACTTCTAAATAGCCCATCCCTATCGCACTGTCTAAAATTACTTTATATTCACCTGCGGGGATATCTTGCCCTACCTTGAACATTCCATTTTCATAGAGCCCGTCTTCTGGAATAATTGATGGAGCTGAATCAACTGGATACATATCTGCACCTTGTAGCTTGAAATATTCCCCCTCGTTTAACGTTACATAAGTGTGACCGCCGCTCGCCAAGTTGTCGTTAAAAATAATGCTTTCCAATTGTCCAGTACTATCAGATGCGCTCTCGATGTAGCCGGCTCCATTGGCAAAGACAAGATACTCACCGGCAGGAATATCGGAACCGATTTTATAAACCCCTGCATTGATTTTGGTATCAGTTTCTTCTTCCCCCGCCGAATCTTTGTTATCACGCTCATTGTTCGTTTCTTCCCCTTTAACTCCATTGTTTGTCGTTTCATCTGTCTGCGCGTTTTCGTTGGACGTTTCGTTATTATTTGCCTCCTCATCACCACATTGGGTTAGGGCAATGATGATAATGATTGCTAATAACCAAAACCACCATTTTTTATAAACAGGTTTTCTCACTTTATCTTTTGCCATGAATAACTCTCCTTTACATTTTAAGTTTTAAAAAAAGAGAATCAGCATTATTATGAGTTTTATGGACAAGAATTACCCACCCAAAAAATAATTAAAAAATTCTTCTTGCGCTCTCGAAAGGAATGCTCTATAATCAATTTTAAAATTAATTGAAATTTAAGAAATGAAAGACGATGAAGAGAAAAAGTAGGATTTAGCAATTTTACACAGAGAGCTTCGGTAGCTGAAAAGAAGCAAAAATTCGAATCTGAACAATGGCCTCTGAGTTTCGTGCTGAACATATCACATTTGATATTAGTAGGTTCCGACGAGATTTGGTACTCGTTATCAATACCACAGTATCTGGGAGAAGAATGCCCATGTACTCGTTGAGGCTGTTTTGTGTGAGCAAACAGTGAAGTAAGGTGGTACCACGTGAATGATAAACACGTCCTTATCCAGTGATGGATAGAGACGTGTTTTTTTATTTCTTTGCAAAACATTAAATTTTTAATTTAGAGAATGGTCTAGCTCCAACGCCTATCGCCTAGCAAGCTGCATAGCGCCTCTTTACGATAAGTCAACTTTTATCTTTAGTCGGAAAGTCTTCCAGTTTGCACGGCGATGAGCAAGGCACTTCCATTTCTCTAATAGGGAGGAATTATTGTGAATAACTATTTAGTGCTACAAACCGATTTTGGGATAAGTGACGGTGCTGTGAGCGCGATGTATGGAGTTGCGTTATCCGTTCATCCAGCTATACGAATATTTGATTTAACTCATGACATCCCTCAATACAATATTTGGGAAGGGGCTTATCGCCTTTATCAAACGATTTCTTATTGGCCGGAGGGGACCGTTTTCGTATCTGTTGTAGATCCTGGTGTTGGTTCTGAACGAAGGAGTGTCGTGGTGAAAACAGCGACCAATCACTATATTGTCACTCCTGATAATGGTACATTGACGCAAATTAAGAAGGAAATAGGAATTGTTGAAGCAAGAATTATTGATGAGAAGGTAAATCGACTTCCAAAATCTGGCGAATCATATACATTCCATGGCCGTGATGTATATGCATTTACGGGTGCAAGGTTGGCAACAGGAATCATCACGTACGAACAAGTTGGTCCTGAGGTAGAGGTTGATTCAATTATTGAATTGCCAGTATCTGAAGCAAAGTTAATTAAAGGGGGCGTGAGTGGCAGCATTGATATTCTTGATGTTCGTTTTGGAAACTTATGGACCAATATCGAGAGAGAACTTTTTAAACAATTAGATGTCGTTTATGGTGATTCCTTTGAAGTGACGATAGAAAATGATACACGTCAGGTTTATAAGAATATTATGACTTTTGGCCGTTCTTTTGCAGACAGCCATTTAGGAGAACCGCTTTTATATGTTAATTCTCTAGATAATATAGGCGTTGCTCTAAACCAAGGTTCTTTTGCAAAAGCATATCATGTAGAAACAGGGGTCAATTGGACAATTTCGATACGAAAAGTTCAGAATATAAGTTATAATTAATCGTATTTCCGAACGATTAACGATAATTCATTTGTGAATATGCGGGAAACTATAACAAATATTTAGAAAAGAGTTTATAATTAGTAATTGTAATATTCAAAAGATAAGGAGCTGGACATATTGAAAAGAAATTATTTATCCATTAAAACGATCGTAGCTATTGGAATTGGAGCTGCACTATTTATGATTTTAGCCAAATTTGCTTCCATTCCTTCTCCGATTCCGAATACTTCAATCCAAACCTCTTATGCATTTTTAGCGTTAATGGCTGTAGTCTTTGGGCCGATTGCAGGAGGGTTAATTGGTTTTATCGGTCACGCTCTTAATGATGCGATCTCCTATGGGTCAGTGTGGTGGAGCTGGGTTATTGTTTCCTTATTTGTAGGAGCGGTGATTGGTCTGTTTGCGAAAAATATAAACATTGAAGCAGGTGGTTTTACCGTAAAAAAAGTCATTACATTCAATGTTATTCAAGTAGTGGCTCAAGGAATTGGTTGGTTTTTAATTGCCCCGGCGTTAGACATTCTTATTTATGCCGAGCCGGCCAATAAAGTATTCGCACAAGGTATATTTGCAGGATTATCTAACATTGTTACGGTAGGGGTATTAGGAACTATTTTGCTATTCGCCTATGCCAAAACGCGCAGCCAAAGCAACAGCTTGCATAAGGAATTATAAGGAGTTTTTTTCGAGAGGATTCGATTAAGAAGATGAAAAAACCAGTCATTAAATTTAGCAATTATAGCTTTAAATACAACAGCCAGATAGAGCCCACGCTGCATAATCTGAACCTTACTATTTATGAAGGGGAAAAAGTATTGATTGTCGGACCTTCTGGGTCCGGGAAAAGTACGATTGGTCAGTGCCTCAATGGATTGGTTCCTTTTTCATATAAAGGTGAAGTGACTGGGAGCCTTGCGATTATGGGGCAAGAAGCAAGGGACTTAGATATTTTTACTTTATCCAAAATGGTTGGAACTGTTCTGCAGGATCCAGATGGTCAATTCATTGGCTTAACAGTTGGGGAGGACATTGCCTTTTCGTTAGAAAATGATTGTGTTGACCAATCTGAAATGGTGGAAATGGTCGATGATATTGCGAAAATGGTCGATATGGAAAAACGCTTGCAATCGTCAGTCCATCATTTGTCTGGCGGACAAAAGCAGAGGGTCTCATTAGCAGGAGTGATGGTTGACCAAGTGGATATTTTATTATTTGATGAGCCGTTAGCAAATCTTGATCCGACGACAGGGAAATCAGCCATTGAACTCATTGATCAGATTCATGAGCAGATGAATAAAACGATCATCATTATTGAGCATCGCTTAGAAGATGTTTTACACCGAAATGTTGATCGCATTATCGTTATAGATGAGGGGAGAATCATTGCTGATGAGCACCCGGATACAATATTGGCAGGTTCAATTTTAGAACAGCATCATATTCGAGAACCATTATATGTGAAAGCAGCAAAATACGCTGGGTGTTCATTGACAGCAGAGATGCGTCCTTCCCAATTGCGTACATTTGCTTTAAAAGATTGTCAAGAACAGCTGATAGCATGGTATGAAAACGTGGAAAGAGAAGGGCGGACAAAAAGCAGCCCACCTGTACTAGAAGTTGAACACCTGTCTTTTTCATATCACGGTGATCAGGAAATCATTCGAGACCTTTCTTTTTCCATCCAAAAAGGTGAAATGGTCAGCATCATTGGTAAGAATGGAGCAGGGAAATCAACTCTTTCGAAGCTGATTTGTGGATTTGAAAGGCCTCAGTCAGGGAAAATTATGTTTCATGGTCAAGAGGTGACTGGGGACTCGATTAAAGAGAGAGCTCTTAGAATTGGCATGGTGATGCAAAACCCCAATCATATGATTTCAAAAAATATGATATTCGATGAGGTTGCTTTAGGATTAACAATTCGTGGTGTCCCGGAAAACGAAATTAAAGAGAGAGTGGAAAAAACACTGAAAGTTTGCGGCCTTTATCCGTTTCGAAACTGGCCGATTTCAGCTTTAAGCTTTGGGCAAAAAAAACGAGTCACCATTGCCTCGATTCTTGTTTTAGAGCCGGAAATCCTCATTCTTGATGAACCAACTGCTGGACAGGATCTTCGCCATTATACAGAGATTATGGAGTTCTTAGTTGAATTAAATCGGCAAGGAATGACGATTCTCATGGTTACTCATGATATGCATATTATGCTTGAGTACACACCGAGAGCTATTGTCATTACAGATGGACAAATCATTGCTGACGATTCTGCAGCGGCTGTGTTGACGAATAGAGAACTTATTAAACAAGCTAATTTAAATGAAACATCCTTATTTGAGTTAGCAGAGCGCATCGGCATAGAGGATCCAAAGGAGTTTGTGGAACGCTTCATTGTCTTTGATAGGGAGGAGCGAGGGAAATGGCAGTAGAAATGCTCTCATATATTGAAAGAAATACGGCGGTGCATCGCTTAACTGGTGTTACAAAGCTCCTATGCTTTATCCTCTGGTCTACGGCGGCAATGCTTACTTATGATACCCGCATCCTTATTTTTTTGTTTCTCATGAGCATTTGGATTTTCATTGTTTCAAAGATAGAGATTAAGGAGGTTTCCTTTGTTCTCATTTTTATTTTCATTTTTTTGCTGCTGAATAATGTGGCGATTTATGGGTTTTCTCCTCAAGAAGGAGTCAAGATTTATGGTACAAGCCATGTTTTGTTTGAAATAGCAGGGAGATACAATGTAACGCTGGAACAGATTTTTTATCAATTTAATATTACCTTAAAATACTTTACAGTTGCCCCTGTGGCATTACTCTTTATTGTAACGACACATCCAAGTGAATTTGCTGCTTCATTAAATAAGATTGGAATTAGCTATCGAATATCTTATGCAGTTTCTTTGGCACTTCGTTATATTCCAGATGTGCAAAGAGATTTTCGTAATATCGCTCTGGCCCAACAGGCCCGAGGACTGGATATGTCGAATAAGGAAAAGCTGCCAAAGCGTGTGAAGAATGCCGCCTCTATCATTATTCCGCTCATTTTATCTAGCTTAGATAAAATTGAAACCATTAGCAATGCGATGGAACTTCGCGGTTTTGGGAAAAACAAAAAAAGAACGTGGTACAGCTCCCGACCTTTTCAAAAGAGTGATTATTTTGTCATAACGTGCTTTATTCTGATTTTAGTTGCGAGTCTTATCATTACATTTCATGATGGGAATCGTTTTTACAATCCATTTCAATAACGATAAAAGGAGAACCTTTTCATGTGAAAAGGTTCTCCTTTTAGACTGTCTACAAACACTTGACTTTCTTATTGCTTCGCCTTACCCGGCGCTCATTACCGATTATAGGAACTCTGTTTCTCGAAAGATACATGTTTTCATTCCGTCTCAAAGGAAACGGCTATCTGTTATTGTTGACTTTGCCTACGCTCTGCTTGCTTTTGGTATGCTAGCGAATTCTCATTTCTGTTTCCTTGTCAAAGAAATGTACTTTATTCATATCAAATGCGATATCGATGGTTTCACCTGGAGCAATCTGGCTACGCGAATCGATGCGGGCAACAAAGTCCTGATCCTCCAGAGAAGAATAGATCATCGTTTCAGCACCTGTAAGCTCGGCCACATCAACTTTTACTTGAAGTTTAGATCCTTGCGAGGCCTCAATAAATAACTGCTCATCATGAATATCCTCTGGTCTGATTCCCAGGATGACTTCTTTCCCGACATATCCTTGACTGCGCAACATTTTCATTTTCCCTTCAGGAATATCTATTGCTGTACTGCCAGTTACAAATTTGCCTTCTTCAATTTTTCCATTGAAAAAGTTCATGGAAGGAGAACCGATAAAACCGCCTACAAAGATATTTTCAGGGTTCTCGTATACTTCTTTCGGAGCTCCAACCTGCTGAATTATGCCATCCTTCATAACAACTAGGCGGCTTGCCATCGTCATCGCTTCGGTTTGATCGTGGGTAACATAGATCGTTGTTGTTTCTAATCGGCGATGAAGTTTAACGATTTCTGCACGCATTTGCACACGAAGTTTGGCATCAAGATTGGACAAAGGTTCATCCATTAAGAAGACCTTCGCATCACGAACAATGGCACGACCAAGTGCTACACGCTGACGTTGACCACCAGAGAGAGCCTTTGGTTTACGAGTTAAGTAAGATTCTAATCCTAATATTTTCGCCGCTTCCTTGACCCGCTCATCAATTTCCTTCTTAGAAAACTTTCTCAGCTTTAATCCAAAAGCCATATTATCGTACACGGTCATATGCGGGTAGAGGGCATAGTTTTGGAATACCATCGCAATATCTCTGTCCTTTGGTGGTACGTCGTTAACCCGTTTCTCGTCGATGTAAAGATCGCCTTTAGAAATTTCCTCAAGTCCTGCAATCATTCGTAATGTTGTCGATTTTCCACATCCAGACGGGCCAACAAATACGATGAATTCTTTATCTTCAATCTGTAAATTGAAGTCCTCCACCGCAGTAACTTTATTGTCGTATATTTTATAAACATGATCTAATTTTAATTGAGCCATCCTTATGACCTCCCTTTTGTTTTGAAAAGGCTTACAATAATAGTCTAGCGTTAGCTTTACATATGGACAATGGCATCTTGCACAAAAATAAGGAGAGCTTTTTAGGCAAAGTGCTGATAGAGTGAAGTTGGCTATCCTAAAAAGTTATAAAAATCTAATAAAATTAATAACATCTTATATTCTAAACAAACGTTTGATCTAATTTAATAAAAATATAGCTTTCCGAATTATTAACAATATTGTTATCTTAATTATAAGAATAAATACGAAAACTAGAATTGAGGTGTTTTCTTGACTTTATTGGAATTATTATTTTCCGTCATTATGGTGACAACTATGTTTTTGGGTGATTAAAAATCAGAACGTTTTGAAAATATTACTTATTTTGCAATGGATGATGATCATCTTACAAATATGGATATCCGGCTGGCGTTGGCCGATGATACCTTTGTATCTATTTACTATCGCTTTTACCATCTTGCTTACGAAGATACACCACAAGGTCCGCAATTTAAGAAAGGTCATACTGACAGCATTATTGCTAGTATTTGCTCTCGTGTTACCAGGATACTTATTTCCATGGTATACCATTGCTGAACCAAGTGGAGCTTATAAAGTGGGCACACATTCCTACGAAGTAGTGGATCATACACGAGATGAACGGTGGTCTAATATCGAACAATCACGTAGGATCATGGTCCAGCTATGGTACCCAACTGAAGATGTAAATAATACAAGTAAAGCACCTTACCATGAGCATCCTTCATTATTTATGAAAGAATTTGCTGAAAGTAATGGCATACCGGGATTTTTATTACAATCATTTGCAAAGCAAAAAACTCCAGCATATAAAGAAGCAGACCTCTTAGACCGAGACCAACCATATCCACTTATCTTTTTTTCGCATGGACTAGGAAGTAACAGAAGCCAAAATCAATTTCAAGTTATTGAGCTTGCAAGTCATGGCTATATAGTAGTCGGAATTGATCATACCTATTACTCACCTGGAACCGTTTTTCCTGATGGTACAAAACCGGGATTGGCAAATATAGAGTTTAGCGAGAGTGGAGAGATCATGGATCCGTATATTTTTGAATGGAGTGAGGACGCAAGAAGTGTGTTGAATTGGCTGGAACAAGTTGCAGAAGGCGATATTGATCTTCAACAAGAGCAGTTTATAGGTCAGATAGATTTGAGGAAAGTAGGATATTTTGGACATTCATTTGGTGGAGCAACCGCAAGTCACACATTAGCGGTTGATGATCGGTTTCGTTCAGGAATCAATATGGATGGATTTCCATATGGGAAAGCGGATGAATTGGGAGTAGAACAGCCTTTTTTAACGCTTATGAGTGATACAGAACGAGTGGCAAATTATATCGATGATAAAGAGTATTTGGAAGACTACTATCAGAAAGTTGAAAAGATCAGCGGAAAAGAAAATGTTATTTCACTGGAGGGAGCCCTGCATTTAGATTTTAGTGACTTTCCGTTACTATCACCTATTACGTCTTGGGTAGGGATGACAGGGAGAATGCAACATAAAAAGATTAATAAGATGACGTTAGAGTTTTTTCATGAAACACTCCAATAAATAGAATAAATTCTATCGTAATAAGTACACAAGTAAGAAGGTTTCCAATCGGAGGATTCCTTCGCAACAAAGATAGGATTGTTTTTATGACGATTTTCCCTGCAATTAACAGAGTGGAAATTTACCATTATGCTGATAGAATCTGTTTTCTACAGCTTAAATTGTAGCATGCCCCTTTGTGTTTTTAATGGGTATTTGTTCATTGTGAAACTGAATCGAAATAATTTTCTAATTAGAAAAAAATAAAACTATTAAACTCATTTTAACTGTGATAATATTTGCTTACACATCAAAAAAATTGTAGACAAGATTTGTATGAAAGGGGAGAATCGATAGGTATTTCGCTCTAGTATTTACGTTTTTTTTAGGATTGGGCGAAAGGGAAAGATAGCGAAAAAAAGTAATAAAAATGGAAAAGATTTTTAATAAAATGGCCCATTCTATTTATCAATAGGAATGGGTCATTAATGCATTCAAAATTAAATTATTTGTAGGGAGAACAGCGATGAAATTTTTAAAAATATGAAAGTATTACACAAATTACTTTGTCTTATTTTATTTTTTGCTATTTCCGTCCTTGTTATTTCTTATGTTAGCATTAGTAGATTAGCTGATACTGCCAAAAGTTCGGTTGAAATTTATGAGCAGCAGTTGGTTCCGAGTGAGTTGTTTAGCGGAATCAATGTCAATAACAGAGCAATCAACACCTATTTATTAGAGCTGTTAATAACGGAGGATACTGCACGAAATCAATATTTAAACGAAAACATTGATGCATCGATCAAAAATTCGCAAATAGTAGTAGACGAATTATCTTCCATGCAACTAATACCTGAAATAAGGTCGCATTTTGATGAGTTAGTTACGCTTAATGCAGATCTGAATATTGCGAGAGAATATGTAAAAAGTTTAGCGATGGAAAATAAAAATGAGCAGGCGTATCAGTTGTTTCAACAAGAAATTGAAAATAAAAGAGTAGAATTGAATGAACTTATAGATGAAGTTATAACTTTAAATTCGTCTAATGCAAAAGCAACCTACGAACAAGCAGTGTCCAATGCGGATCAAGCTACAGTAACAGTAATTATCGTAATCATTATTTCTATATTGATTACTGCTATTGGTGGTGTGTTAATTGCTGGATTAATTACAAGGCCGATCAAGAACATACAAGAATTATTAGGACTAGCTGAAAAGGGTGATTTTACCGTGGTCGGTCGTTATGATTCAAAAGATGAGATTGGCATGTTGAATCAATCCTTTAATAACATGATTGCAGGTGTGAATAAGGTTATTCGCACTGTGGGAGAAACTTCTGAACAGGTTGCCGCATCTTCCGAAGAATTGAGTGCAAGCGCTGAGCAAAGTACAAGATCAAGTGAGCATATTTCAGAAACGATTCAAGAGCTAGCTGTAGGAGCTGAGGATCAGGTTAAACACATTGAAGAAAGTACAGGCGTTATCAATCAAATAAATAATAGCACTCAGCAAATTTATGAAAATACACAAGAAGTATCTAAAACAGTCCATCAAGCTGCGCAAATGTCTGGAGATGGAAGAAAAGTAATTACCGAAGTAAATGAACAGATGAATTTCATTGATAATAAGGTGACTTCACTTGTTGAGTCTTTTAATGTATTATCTGCACGTTCAAAAGAGATTGGCAATATTATAGAGGTTATTACTAATATCGCAGCACAAACAAATTTACTAGCATTAAATGCCGCGATTGAGGCTGCAAGAGCTGGTGAACATGGAAAAGGGTTTGCGGTTGTTGCTGACGAGGTAAGAAAGCTCGCAGAGGAATCTGCAAACTCTGCAGAACAAATTTCTATGTTGGTTGCACAAATTCAAAGAGATACTGAAGAAACAATGGATACGGTTAATAATACTACTGTTGAAGTTAAAGAAGGGATTGCCGTTGTAGGAGAAGCTGGCAAGACATTCACGCAAATCGAGACAGCTATTAACGGTGTTGTTCCGCAAATCAATCAAGTATCGGAACTAATTAAAGAGCTCCTAACAGGAACAGATCATGTCTATACATCGATTGTGGAAGTACAAGGGGTTTCACAAGAGGCTGCTTCAAGTACACAATCAGTGACAGCAGCGACGGAAGAACAGCTTGCAGCGATGGAGGAAATTGCATCATCAGCCCATTCCTTAGCTTACTTAGCTGAAAATCTTCAAGATTTAATTAAGCAATTTAAATTATAAAAGTAAATATGTTAGAAACCTCCGATCCAATTATAAGGAAAGGAGGTTTCTTGCATATTTTTCAGATTGAATATTGAGAAAATTAATTTTAAACTAAATATGTATTATTGAATTTTATCGTATTTATTTGTTCATCACTGTAATTTTTTATTTATATAGGGGAGGCAAGGCGATGCTCGAAAAAATATTATTTAATGAAATACCTGTCAGAAATATGGAGAGGTCCATTTCATGGTATAAAGAGGTTCTTGGTTTGCAGCTGGTCTGGTATTCAAAGGAGGAGGGGCTGGCACAGTTAAATCTTCCTTCAGGTCAGATGATATTTTTAAATGAAACGAGTGATGAAGGTACGAATGCAAATTTTATGAAAAACGGGAGGGAGCACAATGTCATAGCGTTTCAAGCTTCTGATATTGAAAAACTATACGAGCACTTGAAAGTACATCATGTATACGTGGAGGATATCATTGATGATGGACTTGGAAACCTGTTTTTACACTTCCATGATTTATGGGGAAATAGATTCTGTGTACAGCAAGATGTGAATTTAGCGTGAAGCTTCATTTTTTAATGGGTCCATCTTCGTTTAGCATGAATTGGAACAAGAGTCTAACAAACTTCATGTACCGGCACTTGGATATTTACAGGCGCAAGTTTTCTTTATTGCAAGAACGGGTGCTGTATTGTTTATCCGACGTTGAGTAAAAAAGAAATCTCCTTTGATTCATCCTCGCAGGACAAAGCTTGCTCCACGCTTTTGAGCTGTTTTCTGGAATTGTAGGGTAAAATTCCGGAATTAAGGCAATTTTTCCGGAAATACGTCTGCTTTTTCCGGAATTAATCACGATTTTTCCGGAATTCACCTTCGTTTAAGTAATACACACGATTTTTTGTTCTTTATCAATTGTCGTGATGACAATACACAATGGCTACTCGACTAGCCAAAAGTACTTAAACAATAGGTTGTCACTGATAGAGAGAAATGATGGAGCCGGACTATAAAATGAAGCGACACCAAAAGCTGAAAAAGAGCGAATGGGAGATCATTCACTCTTCAACCATAACGAATTATTTTTTATTTTTAGTTGTTTTGCCATCCACAGGATGCGGCTCTCCATATCCTTCCACATTTCCTGCATGTTCTTGATGATACTTTGATCCTTCTTTGTTAAACTCTTTCACTTGTTTCGTTTGAGGTTTATTTATGTTGTTAGCCAATGGGAACACCTCCTTTCTTAAAATCAATTTGTTGTAAAGGATTTAAGCATGAATTCATCTTCAGTTATATACTCTTTTAAAAATTCGTTTTCTATTCATCAACCAGTACTATTTAACAGAGATGAACGCGTAACGAATCCTTCCTTTTTACAGTCTAATGCAATAAACAGATCGCGTGGTGAATAGCTTGAAAAAGTTAAACATGCTTAGTATTTTGATTACTCTTTTAATATTGACAACAAGCTGTGGGAAAGAGACTAGTAACGCAGATTTTCGAAAAGATGACTATCAGGAAATCGTTGCACCTAATAATCAATTAGGGTTTGAATTATTCTCTAAGGTGAAACCAAATGATGATGGAAATATTTTGATTTCACCTATTAGTTTATTTATGGCATTATCAATGGTTTTTAATGGAGCAGATGGTGTAACGAAAGATGAAATGACCAATGTTTTAAATAGTAAAGGAATAGATGCAGAGAAGTTGAATCAGGCTAATGCATCTATGGCATCGATGCTGCAAAAGGACTCCAAGAAAATTCAATTGAATGTGGCCAATTCAATATGGCTAAATGAGGCTTATCAGTTTCAAGCTGATTTTGCTCAAAATAATCAAGATTACTATAATGCCATGATCGAAGAAATTGATCCTTCTGCGCCTAAATCAGCTAAGAAGATTAACAATTGGGTTAAGGAAAACACAAATAAAAAAATAGAAAAAATTGTTTCGGATCAATTGAATCCGTCATTAGTGGCGATGCTTATTAACGCCATTTATTTTCATGGTGAATGGAAGTATGGTTTTAATAAGAATCAAACAGAGAATCGTCCGTTTTATAGCGATGGTGAGACTATTAATGAGCTTCCTGCAATGTCTCTTAATGAAGAATTACCCTACATGGAGAACGAGGATTTTCAAGCAGTGTCTCTTCCTTACGGCGATGGAGAAATGAGTATGAAAATATTCTTGCCGAGAGAAAGCTCCAGTTTAGAAGAGCTTGAACAAATATTCTCATATGATAATTGGATAAAGTGGAATTCTCACTTTCAAAAAAAGGAAGGAACGATGATCCTCCCGAAGTTTCAAATAGAATATGAAACACTGTTAAATGATGCGTTAATCGCTCTTGGAATGCCCTCAGCGTTTAATGATGATGCAAATTTCTCAAACATGTTCGAAGGTGCTTCTTCTGTGGCAATTAGTGAGGTAAAGCAGAAAACATTTCTCAACGTGAATGAAGAAGGGGCGGAAGCGGCTGCGGTAACTTCAGTAACAATGGAGGAATCAGCGAAAGTCACTGCTGACGAGCCATTCTACATGGAGGTGAATCGGCCATTTGTGATAGTCATGACGGATGAACAGTCCGGTACAATTTTGTTTATCGGTGCTATCTCAAATCCAAAGGAAGGAGAATAAGCATATTAAATTAAAAATAGCATCGACTTTTGAATAGAAATCAAAATCGATGCTATTCGTTTTTTTTAGAAAGATTACCATGTATGAAAGTTTATATTGTTAGGTATTAGTCTTTTTATGGCTTCAATTTGGTCTGGATTTAAATCATAACCAACAAATTCGGTCCCATTATGTTCAGAGGAAAAAAAGAAACAACCTTTTCTACGGAAGAATAAGGAAAACCATTTTAGCTGGTTTTCATCGCCAAGAAAATTAGAAGTAAGATATTCTGTGATCTTTGGTGTTAATGCTCCGGAATATACCGTTTCATTCCGATCCACTTTATAGACAAGCTCCGTCAAGAATCTTTCCTTTAACTCATTTATCACTTCTTTTTCATCATTCCAGCATCTAATTTCTAACGAATCAGACATAGCTAAAATATAGTTCATAAGCGGCTTCCAAAAGGAATAAGACACGGAAATACGGTAACCACTATCTGTGTATTCAAGATCGCTAATTTCAAAATAAATATTAGCTGTGTTCATATAGATCACCTGATTGGTAATTTTTTCTATTTATGGTTTATGGAGTACTAAAGTTATTATCTTTTATTTTGAGCGTTTTGGCAATTTAATTTTTGTTTAGGTATGGACTAGGCCTTGTTTTCGCTTTATTGACTACGTGATCCTGCAATCAAAGAATCAAAAATTGCTATTGTTGGTTATAAGCGAAATAAGTTGCATGGTGATCCAGCTGTTTCTTATGATATGGTCGTTCATGGTATAACGTTTTTCCTGTTAAAAAAGATTTAGCAGCTCTAGATGCTAAAAAGGTATTCTTGTCTTATAATAGGCAAAAGGAACGATAGTTTATTATAATTGAAGGCTTTCGTGATATAGTAGAATCCTTTTATAATTAGTATAGTCAATTTCTAAATGGCGTCCTTAGGCGCTCGTCTATATTCAAAAGATTGGCTGATTATGTAATGTATGTACATAACCATATTGGATTAGTACCAAATTTTAAAATAAATTGTTCTTAGCTTCATATAAAATGACCTTTTTATAAAGGAGGGATAAAATGATACGAATTGCAGTAGTCGAAGACGAAATGAATTATCAAGAACAGTTGCTCGAGTTTCTTCGCAGGTTTGAGCAAGACAGGGGCGAAAAAATTGAAATTGAAACCTATACTGACGGCGATGAATTTGTTGAAAACTATCAGGCGCAATTTGACATCATTTTAATGGATATACAAATGCCATTTATGGATGGCATGTCCGCAGCAGAGGAAATTCGAAATAAGGATTCGGAAGTAGTCATTATTTTTATTACGAATTTGGCGCAGTATGCGATCAAAGGCTATGCGGTTGATGCGCTAGATTATGTTTTGAAACCGATTTCGTATTTCCAATTTTCTCAGCGATTACATCGGGCGGCAGAACGAATGAAGAAAAGGGAAACGCAGCATCTTACAATAAAGGTAAAAGGGGGCATACAACGGTTTAAAATTTCCGATATTTATTATGTTGAAAGCCAGGGGCATAACCTTATTTTTTCTTCCAAGGCAGGAGATTTTATTACTTCAGGAACGTTAAAGGAATTAGAAAAACAGTTATCTAGCTTTCATTTCTTTCGTGGGAATAAAGGCTATTTGATTAATTTGGAGCATGTAGAAGGAATGAACGATAATTGTGCCATTGTGAAGGGGAAGGAACTTCTTATAAGTCGAAATAGAAAAAAGGCATTTATGGAAGCATTGTCCCATTATTGGGGTGAGGTGATCAAGTGATTGATGTCATTCCCGATATTCCACGGTTTTATACAGCGTTGGCTGAATGGATTGCTTGCATGATTTATATTTCTGTTTTAAAGAAGAGGCTGAGCGGATGGAAGTTTTATTCTTTTGCAGCTGGAATTCTCATTCTTCAGTCTGTTTTTTTAATCGTTACAAAAGATTTGCCGATTGTCTTTTGGATTCCGTGTATGATTGTCGCGATCGGAATCATGTATTTATTCATTTATATGTGTTGCGACATCAATCCATTAGAAGTAGGTTATTTTAGCGTAAGAGCATTTGTGGCAGCAGAATTTGTTGCCTCATTAGAGTGGCAAGTGCATTTCTTTTTTGTAGGTGGAGAAGGAAATCGTTTGATTTTAGATTTAACTCTTTTGGTTGTTATTTTTGCACTTTTATTCTTGTTTATCTGGTTTTTAGAAAAACGTCATATACCGGACGAAGGAAAGCTAAATATTAGACAGGGGGAACTATGGTCAACAGTTTTAATCGGAGTTGCTGTTTTTGGAATTAGTAATTTAAGCTTTGTATCGTCTCGTACCCCGTTTAGTGGACAGTATGCTCAGGAGATATTTAATATTCGTACATTAGTAGACTTGGGGGGTTTTTCCATATTATATGCCTACCATATTCAATTAAACGACTTAAGGATTAAGCATGAGTTAAAAGCAGTAAACGATATCCTTCAAAATCAATACGTACAATACCAGCAATCGAGAGAAAGTATTGAAATGATTAATTATAAGTATCATGATTTAAAAAATCAGATTATTGCATTAAGAGCTGAGGAAGATCCGGAGAAACGAAATGCATTTTTGACGCAAATGGAAAATGAAATTAAGGCGTATGAAGCTCAAAATAAAACAGGAAACCAAGTGTTGGATACTGTGCTCACCAGTAAAAATATGCACTGTATCAAGAATGGGATTACATTAACTTGTGTTGCAGATGGTTCATTGTTGAATGGGATGGACGTCATCGATATTTGTACGATATTTGGGAACGCCCTTGATAATGCGATTGAGTATGTGCAAAAAATTGCTGATCGGGAAAAGAGATTAATCCATGTTTCGCTTTTTTCTCAAAAGGGGTTCATTATGATCCGCTTTGAAAATTACTTTGAAGGAGAACTTAATCTTGAAGGTGGATTGCCGACAACGACGAAGCTAGATACATTTAACCATGGTTACGGCTTAAAAAGTATTCGCTATTCCGTGCAAAAATACAACGGTGTTGTCAATGTAGCGAAGAAAGATCAATGGTTTGAATTAAAAATATTAATGCCTCAATTGACATAAAGGAATAAATGATTTGTCTAAAAAATAATTTGGCTTGGATGGGTTAAGATGCCTATTCAGGCTTTCTTATTTTTTATGCTTACAGTTCATGCAAAAAATCTAACAGTTTGTGCAGGCTCTGTAACATCTCTGAAAAAATGTGTTAACATTTCGAAGTGAAGCAATAGGAAGAGATAGTTTAAGGGAATTTGATAAGCAAGCGTTTTCTATTGAATTCCTATATGACTATGTCAATATTTCTGCCATTTTGTTATTGATGTAAGCGTAGTCATTGTTGGTGATGAAAGAAAAAGCAATATTAAAGGGGAGCATTTATATGGAAAAAACCGAAAAAGTAAAGATGAGTAAGAAAAAAAGAAACATACTCATCGCTTTAAGTGCACTTGTTGTTTTACTCGGTGGGATTCTGTTATATGGGTTTGTAATTACCTCATCAGGTTATTGGCTATTAGCTAAATTTAAGCCTGATACAGAAGAGCAAAAATTGTCTTATTCAACGGCAATTGAATCCATTGAAAAAATTACGGATGAGGGATTTGTGTTAATGCAAAATAACGATAATCTCCTTCCAATTAAAACCTCTGAAAAGGAAAAAGCAAAAATTAATGTATTCGGCACAAGATCTGTCGTAACTTTATTTAATTCAGGTGGATCAACAGCAACAGACGTTACAAGTGCTGTTAAGCTTGAAGATGCTCTTCAAAGTAGTGATGGAAACTTTGAATTAAATCAAGACTTGTTATATCTTCACTACAATTTTTACAAAAAAGGAAAAGTTTCAATCGAAGAAACTTCTGCACCAAAGAATAAGAGCGACTCAGAGATTTTAGGAGAAGCAACGAATCTTATTCTGCCAGAGATCCCTAAAAGTGCATACGAAGATACTTCTTTATACAATGATGGAAAATCCTTAATAGATCATGCAAAGGAATTCTCTGACACTGCTATGATTGTAGTAGGTCGTGGTGGAGGAGAAATGGTTGAACTAGGTCCGAAAGAACTTCAACTTACAGCGGAAGAAAAAGATATGGTTGATGTTGTCGGGTCCAATTTTGAGAATGTAATTTTAGTGATTAATTCAGCGAATGTTATGGAACTTGACTTTTTAAAGGATTATCCTGCAATTAAGAGTGTTATTTGGATCGGATATCCTGGAGAAACAGGGACAAAATCTTTGGCTAGAATTTTAAATGGTAAGGTAAATCCTTCAGGTCATTTAGTTGATACATGGATTGCTGATGTCATGAGTATGCCTGCGGCCAACAATTATATGGAAATAGATGATGATGGAAAATGGTCGGATAGTTTAAATCATTATACAAATGCTCCTGAGGAATTTGGGTATTTTAATCAGCTTCACGAAGGAATTTATGTAGGATATAAATATTATGAAACGCGTCATGCTACCGATGAGAGTTATAACTATGATGCTGATGTTGTATTTCCGTTCGGTCACGGCTTAAGCTATACAACATTTGAAAAAGAAATCATCGAAATGAATGTAGATGATGATGTGATTACTTTACGTGTTGCGGTCAAGAACACAGGAGATATAGCAGGTAAAGATGCGATTCAAATTTATTATAACCCGCCTTATACAGGTGCTATTGAAAAATCAACAGTAAATCTTGTTGAATTCAAAAAAACAAATGAAATTGAACCAGGAGCAACAGAAATATATTCACTCGAGTTTAATGTAGAGGATATGGCATCTTACGATTATAAGGAGAATAAAGCGTATGTCCTTGAAGCGGGTGATTATGAGATCATGCTGATGGATGATGCTCATACAAAACTTGATTCAGAAATATACGCTCTTGATAAGGCAATTGTTTATAATGACGAGAACGATGGTAAGAGGCTTTCAGATCAACAGGTAGCTACGAATCATTTTGATGATGCTTATCATATTGACGATTATTTAACAAGAGAATGGAATCAAGAAAGTCGTGCATTTACTGGACCACAAGAGTCTGACTTTACTGCAACACAAGAAATACTTGATGCTATGTCGTTCGAATTACCGACTGATAAAGAATTAGGGCTTACGTCAGAGGATATGCCAAAATATGGACAGAATTTGGATAAAACAATTATGCTTTCCGATATGGTAGATGTTGAGTATGATGATCCGAAGTGGGATGAATTTCTTTCACAATTAACGCTAGAGGAAATGACTAACCTTAGTGGAACCGGAGCTTATCAATTGCTTGAACTTGAAAGACTAGGGGTTCCCAAAACACTACAACCTGATGGTTCAATGGCAATCGCTTCCAATATTTACTCTGGGCCGATAATGGGAGTTGAAGGAGTAGGGGTTACGTATCCTTCACCAGGAATAACGGCTGCTACATGGAATCAGGATGCTGGTCATTTAATGGGAACGAGTGTTGGTACTGAAGCACAAGCATTTGGTTATAGTGGTTGGTACTCGCCTGCAATGAATATTCATAGAACACCATTTAATGGTAGAAATTTTGAATACTATAGTGAGGATGGAGTTCTTTCCGGTAAGATTGCCGCACAAGTGGTAAAAGGCGCTACTGACAAGGGTGTCATCACTTATATTAAGCATTTTGCACTTAATGAACGTGAGAAAGGGGTTCGTAATCAACTTTTTACATGGTCTAATGAACAAGCGATTAGAGAAATTTATTTAAAACCATTTGAACTTGCTGTTAAAGAAGGTGGAAGTCTTGGGGTCATGTCATCCTTTAACTATATTGGATTAACATGGGCTGGTGGACATGAAGGGCTTCTTACTGAAGTGTTAAGAAATGAATGGGGCTTTAAAGGTCTTGTCATTACTGATGCGAATATGTATGGGCACATGAATGTATTGCAAATGCTTCAAGCAGGTGGAGATGTAACCTTAGACGCGATGGCAGTATGGCAAGGAGGAGCGGGCCAAAATAAGGATATGTTAGAGGCCGCTCAAAATCCAGAAACTGAGATTAATATGACTAAAAACTTATATAGAGCGAGTAAAAATGTACTTTATGCAGTTTCTAGAACTTGGAAAATGGATCATGAATAAATTATAGACAGCAGTGATTTCAAAAAAGATGAAATAAATGTTTTAAGCTGTGATAGCACGTATAACTTTTATTAATTTATTTCGGCGGTACTTCCTAAAATGGGAGTACCGCCGAAGATATAAATGAGGTATGAAAATGAAATACAAAGACCTAGTAAATAAAATGACTTTAGAAGAAAAAGCATCTTTAATGTCGGGTAAAGATTTCTGGCAAACGATGGACATAGAGCGTCTCGGCATTAACAGCATTTTTTTAGCCGATGGACCTCATGGAATTCGCAAACAGGCTGCTGCTGCAGATCATTTGGGATTAAATGAAAGTATTCCAGCAACTTGTTATCCGACTGCTGCAACAATAGCAAATAGTTGGAATGTTGAACTAGGAGAAACAATAGGAGATTATTTAGGAAAAGAAGCACTTGCCCAAAAAGTGAATGTCCTTCTTGGTCCAGGGATCAATATGAAGAGAAATCCACTTGCTGGGAGAAACTTCGAATATTTTAGTGAAGATCCATATCTAGCAGGTAAGCTGGCTGCAAGCATGATTAGAGGAATCCAATCCCACGGAATATCAGCTTGTGTGAAACATTTTGCCGTAAACAATCAGGAAGAAAGACGGATGTCAATTGATACGATTGTTGACGAACGGACACTGCGGGAAATTTACTTAACAGCATTTGAAATCGCCATAAAAGAAGGCAAAACAAAAACAGTTATGTCTGCTTACAATATGCTAAATGGCGCCTATACCAATGAAAATATCCACTTAATGCGCGAAATTCTCCGTGATGAATGGGGATTTGATGGAGTTGTTGTGACGGATTGGGGTGGCAGCAATGATCGTGTAGCAGGACTGATTGCCGGTAATGAGCTGGAGATGCCAACGACAGCAGGTGAAACAAACGAAGAAATAATCGCTGCCATTAAGAGTGGCAATCTAAAAGAAGAAGTCTTAGATGAATGTGTAGATCGATTATTAGAGTTAATTTTTACAACCGAAGAGGTCTACAAACAACCACAGAGAGAATTCGATGTTGAGGAACATCATAAGCTCGCCCAAAAAGCTGCTGAAGAGTCGATCGTACTGCTAAAAAATGACGACCATATTTTACCGCTGCAAAAGGATAAAAAGGTTGCCATTATTGGCGATTTTGCCCATAATCCACGCTATCAAGGGGCAGGGTCATCAATCGTTAATCCAACGCGACTTGATAATACATTGGATTGCGTTAACGATTCGGGGATTACAAGCATTGGTTATGAACCAGGATTTGATCGTTACGGGAAAAATAGTTGGAAGAAGATAAATAAAGCATGTGCACTTGCGAAAGAGGCAGATGTTGTTCTTTTATATATGGGTCTTGATGAAGTAACCGAAGCGGAAGGCTTAGATAGACAAAACATGAAGATACCGCAGAATCAAGTTGATTTATTATCGGCTTTGCATGAAGTGAATGAAAATATAATTGTCGTTCTTTCATGTGGAGCAGCAGTAGAAATGCCGTGGATTGATAAGGTGAAAGGGTTGGTTCATGGATACTTAGCTGGACAGGCTGGAACGAAGGCAATTCTTCGAGTTCTTACCGGTGTTGTAAATCCTTCGGGGAAATTAGCAGAAACGTATCCACTTCGTTATGAGGATACCCCTTCTTATCACAACTTTCCGGGGAAAGAAGTTAGTGTAGAATATCGAGAAAGTCTTTATATCGGCTATCGTTATTATGATACGGCAAATGTGGATGTTCTTTTCCCGTTTGGATTTGGACTCAGTTATACAAGCTTTGAGTATACAAATATCCATGTCACAACCGAAGGAGTTACGTTTAACATAACGAATTCTGGGGAGATGGCTGGGATGGAAGTAGCTCAGCTATACGTAGGATGTAAGTCGACAGATATTTTTAGACCGAAAAAAGAGTTAAAAGGCTTTGCGAAAGTATTTTTGAATGCCGGTGAAACGAAAACGGTCTTGATCCCGTTTGATGACAAAACATTCCGTTATTTCAATATAAAGACAAATAAATGGGAAATTGAAGAAGCTGAGTATGAGATTATGATTGGTGCATCAAGCGAAGATATTCGCTTAGTAGATTCTCATTTTGTTGCAGGTACAGGTGCACCACTTCCGTATGAGAAAATGAAGCTACCTAGCTACTACTCTGGTAAAGCGAATAATGTGAGCGTGGAGGAATTTGAGGAGCTGCTAGGCTATAAAGCCCCAGCCTCGAAATGGGATCGCACCCGTCCGCTTGGATACAATGATACGATTGCCCAGTGCCAGTACGCAAAGGGTACTTTTGCAAGATTTGCCTTTCATGCCATTACTTTTGCCCATAAGTTTTTATGGAAAATTGGGAAACGAAGTACAGCTAATTTAATTATGATGTCAGTCTATCATATGCCGTTTAGAGGTGTAGCGAGAATGACTGGAGGAATCATCAATATGCCGATGTTAGATGGTATTTTAATGATTGTTAATGGTCAGTTTTTTAAAGGCTTGAGACATGTGTTAAGAGAAAGAAAAAAGATGAAAAAAAAGATAAAGATAGAACAGCCCCTAGCAAGAGTGGAGAAGGAGATGTAGAATAGAATGAGCAACCTGGATAACAAAAATAATAAAGTTCTTGCTAGGACAGTAGGATTTTGGAACAATTATAAAGAAAAACATCCTAATATTGCCCAGTTCCTTGTATTCTTTATGTTAAGCAATGGGATAACCGTGTTACAGTTAGTATTAATGCCTGTTTTTAAGAGTATTTTCGCGAAGACAGCCTTAGTCACTACAAATTTTCAAGTATTGCAGTTTGGTCACAATTTTGACGGCAGTCCATATTACGTTTTTGACTATGCCGCTGGAGCCCTTGCTGCCGGTGGCGGCGGCGGTCTTGCTTATTTCCTTGCGGTGCAGATTACGATCGCTATTGCCCAAGTCATTAACTTTTTTGCCCAAAGAAGTATTACATTTAAATCAAACAGTAATATTTGGAAAGCTGCTTTTTGGTACTTAGTTGCCTATATTGTCATAACAATAGGGGCAGCGGCAGCACAAGGCTTTTACAAAGCTCCAATTTACAACCTATTGATGAATACTTGGGGCTGGGGAGCAGTCGGGGAAACAACGGCAGATGTTATAACGATGATTATCAATAGTGCTATTTCATTCTGGGTGTTCTTTCCGATTTTTAAAATTATTTTCAAGCAAGAGCCTGAAAACGAGGTCAAGTAAAGGAAGTGCGAGTAATGAAATTATTATCAGTGGTAATTCCTTGCTATAATTCAGAAGCCTATATGAGATATTGCATAGAATCTCTTTTGCCTGGTGGTGAAAGTGTTGAACTGCTGATAGTGAATGATGGCTCATCTGATAATACCGCTTTAATTGCAGATGAGTATGCTAAAAAATATCCTTCAATCATCAGGGCGATTCATCAGGAGAACGGTGGACATGGGGAAGCTGTAAATGCAGGTATTCGTCATGCAACTGGCTTATATTTGAAGGTGGTTGACAGCGATGATTGGGTTGATACGAGAGCTTATCTGAAAATATTGCATCAGCTGCAAGAATTTACAGCAGAAAATCAAACGATCGACATGCTGATTAGCAATTTCGTTTATGAAAAAGAAGGCGCAAAGTACAAGAAAGTGATGAAATATGAAAATGTGCTGCCAATTGGAGAAGTTTTCACTTGGGACGATATAGTGCCATTTCGCAAAGGACAGTATCTTTTAATGCACTCGCTCATATATCGAACACAATTGTTAAGAGACTGCGGGTTAGAGTTACCGAAGCATACTTTTTATGTTGACAATTTATTTGTCTATGTTCCTCTTAACTATGTTAAGACGATGTACTATATGAATGTGGAGTTTTATAGATACTATATTGGCAGAGAAGACCAGTCAGTTCAAGAAAAGATCATGATTAAAAGAATTGACCAACAGATTAAAGTGAATAAGTTGATGATCGATACGATTCCATTAAGCACAATTAAAAATCCAAATTTGCGCCAGTATTTATTCCATCATCTTGAAATTGTTACAGTTGTATCGGCAATCCTTTTGATCCGCTCTGGGACAGCCGAAAATATCCAGAAGAAAAAAGATTTATGGAACTATATTAAGGAAAAAGACTCAGAGTTGTATCATGATATTCGTTATGGTATGATGGGGCACTTAATGAATTTACCAGGTAGGTTTGGACGCAGTATTTCAGTAGGAGCCTATAAAATATCACAGAAATTGGTTGGATTCAATTAATGTTCATATAAAAATAGCTTTCTATGAAAGAATCTCATAGAGAGCTATTTTTGCTTAATTATTGGTTGGAGGAATATTAGTATGAGTTTTGATTATTTAGTTGTCGGTTCTGGTTTGTTTGGCAGTACGTTCGCTTATGAGGCAGCCAAAAAAGGAAAAAAAGTAAAAGTAATTGAAAAAAGAGCGCATATTGGTGGGAATATTTATACGGAAAATATCGCAGGGATCAACGTGCATAAATATGGGGCACATATTTTTCATACGAATGATAAAGCAATATGGGACTATGTCAATCAGTTTGCCGAGTTTAACCGATATACGAATAGTCCTATTGCAAATTTCCGCGGGGAGATTTATAACTTGCCCTTTAATATGAACACCTTTCATAAATTATGGGGCGTTACGACTCCTGAAGAGGCAAAGGCAAAAATTGAGGAACAAAGAAAAGAAGCCAATATCGAGAACCCTACCAATTTAGAGGAACAGGCTATTTCCTTAGTGGGGATTGATATTTATGAAAAGCTGATTAAGGGTTATACAGAAAAACAGTGGGGGAGAAAAGCAGCCAAGCTACCTGCGTTTATTATTAAACGTCTTCCTGTGCGATTTACTTATGATAATAATTACTTTAACGATCGCTACCAAGGGATTCCGATCGGAGGCTATACACAAATTATTGAGAAAATGCTCTCCAGCGAGAAAATCGAGGTGGAAGTGAATAAGGATTTCTTTGCGAATAAAGCGGAATATTTAAAAGATCATTCGAAAATTGTTTATACGGGCATGATTGACCAATTTTTTGATTATCAGTTTGGCCAATTAGAATATCGCAGTCTACAATTTGAAACATCCGTTTTAGATCAGGAAAACTATCAAGGGAATGCGGTCGTGAATTATACGGACGCCAAAACCCCGTATACACGAATTATTGAGCATAAGCATTTTGAATTTGGCAATCAGCCGAAAACCGTCATCACGAGAGAATATCCGAAAACATGGGAGATGGGCGATGAGCCTTATTATCCAATGAACGATACCCGAAACAATGAGATATTTAGGCAGTATGCCAAACTTGCCGACGAACAACCACAAGTCATTTTTGGTGGCCGATTAGGGATGTATAAGTACTATGATATGCATCAGGTGATAGCTGCTGCTTTGTCTGTAGTAAAAAAAGAGTTAAATTAACCACGAAAAAGCTGTGTTAACGCCATTTTGCCACAGCTTTTTCAACAGTTAAGGTGGATCCGCTGATATATTTATTTTTTCACCGATATATCACCATAAACGCCGATAAAATCAATTTTCCGCCGATATATCACAAAAATCTCCGATACATACTTATTTGAGTTGTGCAACACTTATGATTAGAGGCATGTCATTCCTAAATTATAGTGGATCATCAAGCTATTTCTCTTTTAGATAGCCGTTTGGATGTGTAGAATGCCACCTCCAAGCATCTTCCATAATTTTCGTGATGGAGGTGCGGACAGGAGTCCAGCCTAACACTTGCTGCGCTTTTTCTGAACTTGCAATTAAAATACTAGGATCGCCAGCTCTGCGTGGTCCTGACAAAGCGGGAATCTCTTTACCTGTGATTTGTCTTGCCGTATCAATCATTTCTTTGACAGAGAAACCTTGGCTACTACCAAGATTAAAAATATCACTTTTTCCACCTTCTCTTAAATATGTCAATGCTAAGAGGTGGGCAGCAATGAGATCTTCTACATGAATGTAATCACGGATGCATGTCCCGTCTGCAGTGTCATAATCCTCCCCAAAGATGGTAATATGTGGTCGCTGCCCAAGTGCTGTTTGGAGCAGGAGCGGGATTAAATGAGTTTCGGGAAAATGATCTTCTCCGATTTCTCCAGATTCTCTAGCGCCAGCTACGTTGAAATAGCGTAAGGAAACATAATTGATTCCATGTGCTTTCTCGACCCAGCTCATGATTCTTTCCATCATCCGTTTTGTTTCTCCATATGTATTCGTCGGGTTCGTCGGCATCGTTTCTGAAATGGGAATAGCCTTGGGTTCACCGTAAGTAGCTGCAGTGGAAGAAAAGACAATTTTCCTTACATCATACTCGTTCATTACTTGAAGCAAAACTTGTGTTCCATAAACATTGTTATCAAAGTATTTAAGTGGAACTTCCATCGATTCTCCGACTAAAGAATGGGCTGCAAAATGGAGAACCGCATCAATCGTTTCTTCTTCGAACACGGATCGTAGGAACTCAAGATGACGAATGTCCCCTTTATAAAATTTTGCTTTTGGATGAACCGCTTCTTCATGCCCTGTCTCGAGATTATCAACAACGACAACCTCTTCACCTTGGTCAATTAATTGATAAACGGCATGAGAGCCTATATAACCAGCCCCACCTAAAACCAACACACTCATATTTCAAATTCCTCCGATTTTATCATCTTGTATTGTTAATAAAAGTTTAATATAGATTGAAGCGAGAGGCAATTTGGGTGAAGCCGAGTTTCATGAGATGAGTGAGCATTGTTTGGAGGAGCAAAGTGGAGCTTACAATAATTTTGCCATATAGTATTCATCTATAAACTGCTGATCGACTTTTAAAGAATGTTTTTTCACGCCTTCAATTTCAAAACCCATTTTCTTATAAAGTGCAATACCGGGCGTATTGTGACACATCACTGTCAGTTCGAGTCTGTGAATCCGGTGCTGAGATGCCCATATCTCTAACTCTTTGAATAATTGCGTCCCTATTCCTTTACCGGTGAAGTTTTTAAGGATTCCGATCACAATATACGCACTATGCTTCATTCTTGTATAATTTTCTCGATTTGCTGTAAGATGACCGACTATCTTTCCATCAATCTCACAAACAAAAATAACGGACAAACCGTCTTTGTGCATATTTTTTATCGCTTCTTCTTGCTGTGCTACTGTAGTGTTTCTTTCCTGTGGCTCCAACATCATAAATTTTGACTCTACATCTAATTGTTTACATAGCTTCAGAAATTGGTCGGCATCGCTTGCTTCAATTTTTCTAATGATCATATCTGTCTCCCCTTATTTTATGGTCAATTATACGAAAAAAGCGCTTTTGAGACAAGGGAGTGTGAAATAAGTGAGACTAAGCGGAGGCAAATACGGAGCTAGGATAGAGAGGAAACCTAATTTTAAGTAAATTTGTAGTTTCGTAATCTTTTCACAGCTTCTGTTCCAACGATACAACCAATTAATGAAAGAATTTCAATTGAAAAAAGCGCTTTAAAAACATAATAAAGGGTTGTTCCTAACATAATATCATACGTAAAGATTGATTTTATTTTAGAACCTTCAATGGTGTAAAAAATAAATTTATGATTAGATGTCTTCACTCGCACTCCGCCTTTTTTGTTATTCCTAATTTTATGCTTTCAAGTGCTTGGCATATAAACAATAATTAAAAATATAGGTGTTTGTCAGAAAAAAGTGAAAAATTTAGGTTTTAAAATACGAATTTGAGTCTGTATTAAACTCTTGGCTCTTACTTATCAATAAATTTTTGATAACCATATAAAAATAAAGCCATTGCCATTGAGAGGTATAAATGGTGATACCGGGAAAACTTCACATAGTTAAGAAATTGTGTTTTTTCAAAAAAAGTTATTAATGGAAATGAAAAAAGCAAATTTTGCAATAAATTTGTCAGTAAATATAACCAAAATTTCCCGTATGTTAATTTGAATGTCCAAATTGTAGCAACAGAAAAACCACACAAAACAAGAGACAAGATATTAATGATTTTATTTGAGATTCCGCCTTTAACTTTAAATAAATTAAAGTGTGCTCCAATAAAATTAATGGTCATTGTGATTAATAGTGACAGAGTAGTTACTGGCAAAAATCGCTTAATTGTTTTTCGAGGAATAAAATATAAGCTCCCTAAAGAAGAAATTAATAAAACTCGAATGAAATTAATTGCCATGGTTGCACTTCCTCCTAAATTGGGATCCAACTAGAGTTCGTTCATTTTTTAATTGTGTACTTCAAGTTAAAAACGAAATTTTGGCATTTAAAAATGTAAATAAAAACGATTTTATATTAGCAGCTGTAATGACAAAAACGATTCAATAGCAAAGTGATTAATAAAGAAATTATATTTTCCTCGTTAAGGATAAAATTCCCTGACGTAAGCACTAATATGTAGGTGATTTGTAACTTTAAATTTTTCATTATGTACATATGCTTTGGTAGCAATACTTGATAACATTAATGATACTTTTAGCGACTATAATGATTCTCGCTGCCAGCGGCGGTAAGCAAGAAGCTAAACAAAATGAATCCAGCAGGAAAATGGATAATAAAACAGGGAGAAACGAAAAGGTAGAAGTAGATAAAAATTTAGGTAACATTACCTGAGTCATTCTTTGGTTATATCCATATTCTGGATAAAAAGAAACAAATGATTCTTTTAATCTAAAACCGATCAAAAAAAGAAACTCAGTGAAATCATAGGAAAAATAAAAATTGAGAAACCAATTGATATTGAAATAATGAGAGAAGTAGCACAAAAAGATGTTGCTGAGAAATTCTATAGAGAGGACATTTTAGGAGATAATGAATAAGTTTCTTGTTGACACAAATATATTAATTAGAATCCTCACAAAAGATAATGAAAAAAATTTTCAAGCAATACAGAACTTAATTAAAAGATTAGAAACGAATCAAACAGAACTAATTATATCAACAATAGTTATCGCAGAATGTTATTGGCCGTTAAAGTCATTCTACAAGTTAGATAAACATTTGATAAGCGAATATTTGTTAGAAATTTTAGACGCAGAAATAATGGAAGTAGAAGAAAGTATTTCAATTTAAGCATTAAAAGTTTTTGCAGAAAAAAACGTTGATTTTGCCGACGCATTACTAAGTGTAAAATCAAAAGAAAATCTCCCTGTACTTACATGGGATAAAAAAGATTTCAAAAAATTAGAATGCGAATATTAATCATCTGAGCAACTAATTGAAACCTAAAAATCAAATGCGAAAAATGCAAAATAGAATCAAAAACTTCAGTTTCATCAGGATTTTGAGAAAAATAAAAAACGTCAATCCCTTGATACAATTGGGGTTGGCGTTTTTCGTTAAAACACTTTAAAACATACAGGACGTCCCAGGAGGGATTCGAACCCCCGACCTACAGTTTAGGAAACTGTTGCTCTATCCTGCTGAGCTACTGGGACATATTGAAATAATATTTATGATAATTTACTCACACAAAAGGAAACTGTCGTCCTGATTTCAGAAAGCACACTCAAGGAGCGACTCAATCAGTACGCTGTAGAAAAATCAAAGAAGCGGACTCGAACGTGCTCTATCCTGCTGAGCTACTGGGACATATTGAAATAATATTTATGATAATTTACTCACACAAAAGGAAGCTGTCGTCCTGATTTCAGAAAGCACACTCAAGGAGAGGCTCAATCAGTACGCTGTAGAAAAATCAGAGAAGCGGACTCGAACGTGCTCTATCCTGCTGAGCTACTGGGACATATTGAAATAATATTTATGATAATTTACTCACACAAAAGGAAACTGTCGTCCTGATTTCAGAAAGCACACTCAAGGAGCGACTCAATCAGTACGCTGTAGAAAAATCAAAGAAGCGGACTCGAACGTGCTCTATCCTGCTGAGCTACTGGGACATATTGAAATAATATTTATGATAATTTACTCACACAAAAGGAAGCTGTCGTCCTGATTTCAGAAAGCACACTCAAGGAGAGGCTCAATCAGTACGCTGTAGAAAAATCAGAGAAGCGGACTCGAACGTGCTCTATCCTGCTGAGCTACTTGGACATAATTAATTGCACACGTGAAAGGAAATGCTCCAGAAGCTGTTCGTTATGTGAAATGTTGTCCACGAATTTTCCTTTAAACATCGCTGTGTTTTTCCAATAATCAGCATTAACTATTATAAGTTATTCTCAGAAAAGGTCAAGTAGTACGAAGAGGACTTAAATGGCTGAGTTGAAACTTTCATTAGTAGGAAGCGTCTAATTAATAAGTATTATTTTTAGCTTGAAATTAAAGAAATTTATAAATATGAGCTCTAAAGTACAAGGTTATTTGGACAATAAACAAGGGTAAGAGAAGAGCAGCTAGAGGTTTTAACTACATTAATACATTGTTAATTTTCTCCTTTTAAGAGGAATTTTGCAGAATCATATCGAAAATAAGTTAAAATAGAAGAAAACATCAAAAGCAAATTGCGGGAGGGAAAGCATGACACACGAACAAATGAATCCGACGATCGGAAGGATTTTAGAAAATATAGAAAAAGTAATGATTGGAAAAAGAAATGTGGCAGAATTAAGTTTAGTTGCGCTGTTATCAGGTGGGCATGTCCTACTTGAGGATGTCCCAGGTGTAGGAAAGACAATGATGGTTCGTGCGCTTGCAAAATCGGTGAATGCCAAGTTTCGACGCATTCAGTTCACCCCTGATCTTCTTCCGTCCGATGTGACAGGTGTGTCTATTTACAATCCAAAGGAATTAGAATTTCAATTTCGCCCAGGTCCGATAATGGGAAATATTATATTAGCTGATGAAATTAATCGTACTTCTCCTAAAACTCAGTCGGCATTGCTGGAGGGAATGGAGGAGAGCAGTGTAACCGTTGATGGAGTAACCCATCGTTTGGAGAAGCCTTTTTTTGTCATGGCGACGCAAAATCCTATTGAATACGAAGGAACTTATCCTTTACCAGAGGCCCAGCTTGATCGTTTCTTGTTAAAAATGAAAATGGGCTATCCTGATGTGAACGAAGAGATGGAAGTGCTTAGTCGTGCTCAAAGGACGACGCCAATTGAAGAGCTAGAGTCGGTTATCGATTTGAACGATCTTAGAGAACTACAAGAAAATATTAAACTTGTAACGGTAGATGATACGATTAAACGTTACATTGTCGATATCGTAAACGGAACACGAAGAAATAGCAGTGTCTACTTAGGTGCTAGCCCTCGTGGTTCGATTGCGCTTATGAAAGCGGCACAGGCATATGCTTATATGTATAAACGTGATTATGTACTACCAGATGATGTGCAATTTTTGGCATCATATGTGCTTGCTCATCGAATTATATTAAAATCGGAAGCGAAGTTTGAAGGAATTTCAGCTGAGGATGTGCTGGAGCGCGTATTGGCTCGGGTGCCGATTCCAGTTCAAAGGCTTGTGAAATAAAATGAGACAATTTATGAGTCGAATGAGGCCTGTGTGGAAGCTGTTAGTCCTATTATTTTTAGTTGTCTTGACCTTTTCCTATGCAATGTTTCAGGGAGGGTTTGTGAGTTGGTTTCTATTTTATAGTTTTCTTCCTTTTGCTTTATATAGTCTAGCCCTGGTGTTTTATGGAGTTCGGCACATGACAGTGAAAAGGGAGTTTTTAAAAGAAGAATACCATGCAGGCGAAAAACTTAAAGTAAAAATCAAGTTGAAACGCCCCTCATCTTTTCCTCTTTTTTATATGATAATTGAGGATGATTTAAGCAATGAATTATTGGCTCCGACTCAGAAAGGTCAGATGAAGACTTTTGTCTATCCCCATTTTCGTAAGGAAATAGATTTTGAGTATGTGATTGAATCCCTTCCAAGAGGAGAACATCACTTAAAGGGAATTCACATTAAGTTCGGTGATCCTTTAGGGCTCATAGAAAAACAAATTCACATTGAAACAGAAAATGATAAGCTTCTTGTTTACCCTGCTTATGAAGAAATCATCTATCGGTTAATGGACAATCATTATGAGCAGGGAATGACTGCATCAAAGGAAAGAGTGCAGAGGGACACTTCCATGGCGATTGGAATTAGAGAGTATCAGCCGGGCGATCGTTATTCGTGGATTAATTGGAAAGCGACGGCGAAAAGAAATGACATTATGACAAAAGAATTTGAACAACGGAAATCACATGATGTTTTTTTAATGATGGATTGTGCTCCAGATATCAGATTTGAGGCAATTGTTTCATTTACCGCATCGCTGGTGAGAGGGATTTTGCGCAAAGGGGCCCAAGTTGGACTTCTTACTTATGGAGAGGAGAGAAGATTATTTCCGATCCAAGGTGGTGAGAGTCATCAGCAGCAACTTTTTTACCATTTGGCGAAAGTAAAGGATCGAAGTCCAGTAACATTAGATGCTGTACTTGATAGTGAGAGCTTTATGATGTGGCAAAATGCTTCCTTTATGTTAATCACTTCCCAATTAACGAAAGAGTTAGTAGAGAAAGCAAGTCAATTTTCCATGAGAAAAGGAATGATGACGATATATTTGCTAAAAGAGGAGCAAGAAACGATCGGTAACAAAGAAATTGCCTTAAAAAGTGAAGCGAACTCAAGAGGCGTACGAGTCGTATTTGTTCATAATGGCCAGTTCTCCCAGGCTTTCTTGGAGGTGGGTAGAGGATGAACGGAGGGAAATTACAAAGCAAAATATTGAATATGTGGCTTTATATATGTGGCTTTTTTTTATTATGGGAATGGCTCAGACCGTTAAAACAGTTGACGGATACGGCTAACTTAACTGTCTTTATCATTTTTCTAGTCATATCCCTTGTTTTAGCTTATTTTAAGGTCAATATTTTTGTCCGAAATGGCATTAAGCTTCTTTATGTTCTTTACACTATAAATCTGTTGTATTTTGAAGACTCCTTTTTTAAGCTAAAATGGCTCTTTTATATGACAGATTCAGTAATTGAGAACATGCGCGTCGTTTTTCAAGGGAACTGGATGTCCTTAACCGATGATTTTCGGAGCATCCTGTTTTTTATCTTGCTTGGGCTAATGGCTTACCTGCTTCGATATTGGCTCATAAGTCGAAGGCAAATCTTCGTTTTCTTTTTTATGACCTTGTTATACATTACCGTCCTTGATACGTTTACTCCCTATGAAGCTCAATTTGCCATTGTCCGAACGATCGTAATTGGTTTTGCGCTCATGGGAATTTTGACATTTTATCGGATTTTAGATCGGGAGAAGCTGCAAATGCCAGCTGCTTTCGCGAGAAAATGGCTTATTCCATTGGTTGGGATGGTCTGCGTAAGTATTATTATTGGTTATGCTGCACCGAAGGCAAGTCCTATTTGGCCTGATCCGGTTCCGTATATTAAATCCTATTCACAAGATACTCGTGAAGATGGAAATGGTACCGGGGGAATACGAAAGGTTGGGTATGGAATCGATGACTCCACTTTGGGAGGTCCGTTCATGCCGGATGATACCGTTGTTTATGAGACAGAAGCGGATCATCGTCAGTATTGGAAGGTTGAAACGAAAGATGTTTATACAGGAAAAGGTTGGGTTACTGCTGAAGAGAATGGAGAAAAGATTGCCTTTGCTCAAGGAGAAGAGTTTCCAATTTCTAACTATACAGATGAAGAAATGACCGTGGATGAAAGAACAGCGACGATAAGACCGTTTCTTCAATATCCTCATATTATTTATCCGCTAGGATTGAAATTTGTTGAAAATGACATTGGTCATTCATATGAAGTGGATTTAAGCTTGGAAAAAATAAGCGGTGCTGATTTAGGAAACCTCTCAGGTATCGGTCAGTATACAGTGGAATATGAATCGCCAAGGTTTAGCGTTCGTGGGATGATGAGTACGGTTGATCAAAACCATCCGCTTTTAACAGAAGATTTCCTTACCCGTTACACACAACTGCCGGATGAGTTGCCTGAGAGAGTTAGAGACTTGGCGTTAGAGCTTACACAGGACAAAGAGAATTGGTATGAGAAAGCGAAAGCGATCGAAGACTATTTTGGCCGTGTAGATTTTCAATATGATCAGAAGGACGTAGCAGTTCCAGGAAGAAATGAAGACTATGTAGATCAGTTTTTATTTGAGACGCAGAAAGGCTACTGTGACAATTTTTCAACTTCAATGGTTGTGATGCTAAGGTCGATTGGAATTCCAGCGCGCTGGGTTAAGGGTTACACGGAAGGTGATTTTCGCGGGATGACAGACTCCGGTAAGAGGCTGTATGTTATTACGAATAATAATGCCCATTCATGGGTAGAGGTGTTTTTTCCTGAAGTAGGCTGGGTGCCGTTTGAGCCGACGAAAGGATTCTCGAATAACGCTCAATTTACATTTGATTTAGACAGTGAGCAGCCAAGTCAGCAGGATGATGTTTTAGAAGCGCCGGAGGCACCGGAAGTGGATAAACCAGAAGAAACGGATGCCCCTGAGCAATCTGCCCAAACCTCTTTTTCATGGAAAGATACTTTCGATAAGACTACGCAATTTTTGCGTACAAATTGGCTGTGGTTTGCAGCTGCGATTGCGGTGCTTACCTTAACAACCTATATTTTGTATAAAAAACGATTAAAATGGCTTCCTTACTTTTTAATCTTCCGCTACAGGAGAAGAAAAAAGGACGAGGATTTCCCTGAAGCTTATATTGCATTATTAACACAGTTAAATCGATACGGCTTGAAGAGAAATCAGGAACAAACCTTAAGGGAATATGCCCGCTATGTCGATCATTATTTTTCCAGTGGGGAGATGAGTGCATTAACCTCAACCTATGAGCAGTATCTTTATAAGGGAAAATTGCAAGAGGGTAGCTGGGAAAATACAAAAGAATTGTGGGAAAATTTAATTAAAAAAACAATAGCTTGACCTGTCGATCTTCATGTTGTTACAATATGTCTTAATTGGAACGATGAGCGTTTATAACATGAATCCTTCATATATCCTCGGTAATATGGTCCGAGAGTCTCTACCGAATCACCTTAAATGATTTGACTATGAAGGCAGGAATATTCTATTTTAGCTACGAAACTAGAATTCTGCCTTCACGTCATTTTTTTGGAGGAGACTCTAGTTTTTTTATTGCGGAGATAGAATGGTCACTCATATGAAGGATGGATAAAACACGGTATGGAATAACACTTGCTAGAACCTCATTTGCAGGGTTTATAAACACATAATGAGGCAAACTAGTACTGAGATTATATAACGAGGTGGACGAAAGAGATGACAATTGAGGGTTTACAAGGACAAGAAAAAATAGTTGTGTTGGACTTCGGAAGTCAATATAATCAGTTAATCACAAGAAGAATACGTGAGTTTGGCGTTTATAGTGAGCTTCATCCACATACGATTACAGCAGAAGAAATTAAACAAATGAATGCGACAGGAATTATTTTTTCAGGCGGACCAAATAGTGTGTATGATGAGAATTCCTTCCGTGCAGATGAGGCTATTTTTGATTTAGGACTCCCAATTTTGGGAATTTGCTATGGAATGCAGCTCATGACTCAGCATTTTAATGGGAAAGTGGAGCCGGCGAAGAATCGTGAGTATGGAAAGGCTGAAATTAAAGTTGAAAATGAGACAAGACTTTTTGGCCAGCTTCCACAGAAGCAAATTGTGTGGATGAGTCATGGCGATCTTGTTGTTGAAGCACCGGCTGGCTTTACTGTTGATGCAACGAGTCCTTCATGTCCGATTTCGGCGATGAGCGATGAATCTCGCAATCTGTATGCGGTGCAGTTCCATCCTGAGGTGCGTCATTCCCAATACGGAAATGAGCTATTGAGAAATTTTGTATTCAATGTTTGTAAGTGTCAAGGGAATTGGTCAATGGAGAACTTTATTGAAATTGAAATGGAAAAAATTCGTCAAACCGTTGGAGATAAAAAAGTTCTCTGTGCCCTTAGCGGTGGAGTTGACTCTTCTGTTGTAGCAGTTTTGATTCACAAAGCGATCGGTGATCAATTAACTTGTATTTTCGTCGATCACGGTTTATTGCGCAAGGGTGAAGCTGATAGTGTTATGAAAACTTTCGCTGACGGCTTTAACATGAATGTCATTAAAGTCGATGCCAAGGAGCGATTCTTATCTAAGCTCCAAGGGGTTAGCGATCCAGAGAAAAAACGTAAAATTATCGGAAATGAATTCATTTATGTTTTTGATGATGAGGCTACGAAGCTTGAAGGAATTGAGTTCTTAGCACAAGGAACTCTTTATACGGATATTATTGAAAGTGGGACAGCAACAGCGCAAACAATCAAATCACATCATAATGTTGGTGGACTACCAGAGGACATGCAATTTAAGCTAATCGAGCCGTTGAATACGCTCTTTAAGGATGAAGTACGTGCTTTAGGAACAGAATTAGGAATTCCTGATGAGATTGTCTGGAGACAGCCATTCCCAGGACCAGGTCTTGGTATTCGCGTTCTCGGGGAAATTTCAGAGGACAAGCTAGAAATTGTCCGTGAATCCGATTGGATTTTACGTGAAGAAATAAAGAAAGCTGGGTTGGACCGTGATATTTGGCAATACTTCACTGTTCTTCCGGATATTCGCAGCGTCGGTGTAATGGGCGATGCAAGAACGTATGATTACACGATCGGCATCCGTGCCGTTACTTCTATCGATGGAATGACTTCTGACTGGGCAAGAATTCCGTGGGATGTACTCGAAGTCATTTCAACGCGCATCGTCAACGAGGTAAGCCATGTTAACCGCGTAGTGTATGATATTACAAGTAAGCCACCAGCTACGATTGAGTGGGAATAAGTAGCAGGAGAGCCGACCCCTGTTTGTTACAGGGAGTTCGGCTCTTTTTTAATTATACTTTAGATTCTATACCTCCAAAACATCCGTAGTAATAATTTATAGAATGATGGAATTTTATAACTTACTGTTTAATCGATTTTCAGGGCTTTATATAATTAATCTTTTTAGTTTTACATACTATTCATTTCTGAATGAGTAATTATACTATCTACGATCCGAAATCTTGCATAATGTATAAAATGAGGTACTATCTAACTAAGTGTAATAAAATGTTAATTTCTCGACAGGGGAAGAACTTATGGGAGTTTTTAAATTAAATATTACAGTCGATAATCCCCAAATAGAATTAGAGGGTGAGGGAGAATTAGTTTACAAAATTTTTTAAGAGCTAAAAAATGGATTAGGCAAATTAACTCCATTAGTTAAAGTGTATTCTTCTAATCTGGCACCTGCTAACAATAGTGAAGAAGTCTCAAGAGATGTCCCAAAAACTAAGACCACCGATAATTTAACTGCCAAATAATCAAAGACATAATCAATAATTCTCTTAAAATAAAATCAATGTTCAAAATAAAATTTATTTGTTGTTTTTTGAATTTTTACAAAAAAGAGTTTTAAAGATTAAAAAGCCGAAATGATTACTCATTCCAGCTTTGTGACTTATTAAAATCAGTGGCACAGTCGTGGGGCGGACCAGCCCTTAAGGGAGCGATATCATCTACAAGTTATGTTGATTATATGTTAGACTTGGCTTTTGTATATAGCTTTAGCGTATCTGCGATTTGGGCTCTATCTGGATTACGAATATCTTTTAATGGAGCGCCCATGACAATACATATATATTCATGACCGTTTACCAACCCAAGTGTTGCCCAGCATTGTCCAGCTTCGGACGTTGTGCCGGATTTACCCCCAATAATTTCAAATCCGTTTTGCTCTTCTTTATTAAGAAACTTAAGAACAGAGGACTCTAACAAAATTCCATCAGGATGCTCCGCTGTTGACGTTGTTAAAAATGTCTTTTTTGTAAAAATCGCTTTAAAATGACCGTTATCTAATGCATAATCTAACAGTTTGGCCATGTCAAATGCCGTCGTATACTGATCTTCATTATGGAGACCTTCTGGGTTAGTAAAGTGCGTATCATTTAAGCCGATTTCATCCGCTTTGTCATTCATCATTTGAACAAAACTGTCCACATTTCCTGCGATGTGAACGGCTAAGGAGTTAGCGGCTTCTCCGCCTGAACTTAAAATCGTACCATACAATAGATCACGGTAGGTTACTTTTTCTCTTCCAAAAAAACCTGCCATTGAAGAGTTTCTCGCCACCATTTTTTTATATGTATCTATATCTATAGGGGCAGTTTCCGATAAATCATTAATATGCTCAAGTGCTACGATGTCCGTCATTATTTTTGTAAGCGATGCGGGATATGCCTTTTCCTTCGCATTTTTTTCATGAACCACATTCCCTGTTTTTCTATCGATCATATAAATATGTGGACTGGTGTAATCGGTCGTATCCCTTTCTATTTTTTCTTCAATGATATCGATGTTTGGACTAACGTAATCATTCGATTCCTTCATTTCTGTATTTTTGTTATCTTCTAATTTAAATAAATAAAACATCACTACTACTGCAATTACTAACATAAACGTTATAAATTTTTTCATGTAACCTCTATCCTTTGCTAACATATTCTTTTATGCTAGGTAAAGTATAGGTAAAACTATTTAAATATTAGTCAGGGCAAATCTTAAATTTTTCTTAAATTAAGAAATTAGAGCTAGATAGAGTTACTCTTCTCTTGGCAACCGTACTTCAAACAAAGTCTCTATAACGTTACTGTCGGCAGTAATCATTCCATTATGCTGTTCCACAATATTCTTTGCTATAAACAATCCAAGACCTGTGCTATTTTCTTTATGCGTTCGCGATTTATCCCCTGTGTAGAACATATCAAAGAGATGTGGAAGTTCATCGGAAGGGATGCTTCCTCCATAATTGATTACTTGAACGACAGCGTTGCTTTCGTCTATAAAACCGTTAATATCGATGTACTGACCATCATTTCCATAACGAACAGCATTAGTCAGAAGGTTTTCGAAAACACGTGCCAGTAGATCTCCATCCCCTACAATGAATAGATGAGGAGTGCAATCCAAGCGAACAGTCAAACGATTTTTTTCAAGTAAAGGATACATTTCTTCTTTTAATTGATTAAGGAGATCGGTTAAATTAATTCTACTTTTTTTAAGGGTAATCATTCCATAGTTCATTCTAGTAATTTCAAATAATTCGTCAATTAGTCTTTCCAATCGTTTGGATTTATTAAAAGTAATGGTTAAAAAATGTCTGGCTTGTTCTTTAGTTAAGTTCTCATCCTTAAGGATTAAATCCAAATATCCAAGTACAGAGGTAAGTGGAGTGCGTAAATCATGCGCTAAATTTACGACTAACTGATCTTTGCTGCTTTCTGAAAAATCTCCTCGTTGAATCGCTTCTTGCAATTTCTCGCTTGCTAAATTAATGTCTAGAGCGATATCTCTAAATTCATCATTTGATGGGATATGCACTTTATGATTAAAGTCACCGCGCGCGAGATAACGAATTCCGTTTGAAATTTCATTAAAGTAGATAGAATAAGGTTTAGTAAGTAAAAAGAAAAAGAGGAAAGATAATAAAATAAATAAAATGAAAAAAGATTAAAATCTCCAAAATTACCTATCAGAATGCGAATTTGAGCCATTAAATCTTCGTGTTGAACACTGGTGTGATAATAGAACTGCAAGCTTTTAAAGAGTAAATAGGTAATACTTGCTGAACAAGACATACTTATTCCGAATAATAGTATCATTTTTGCACGAAAACTACGGGATATTTTAACCATTGAATGCATACCCAACTCCCCAAACTGTTTTGATCCATTTCTCTTTTCGTGTATCTTCTTCAAGCTTTTTCCGCAGAGTGCGTATATGGACCATAACGGTGTTTCTACTCTCGAAATATGCTTCTCCCCACACCTGTGTGAAGATATTTTCTACATTAAAAACTTTGTTTGGATGACTTGCTAATAAATATAAAATATCAAACTCTTTTGGTGTTAGTTCGATAATTTCGCCATATAAAGTAACTTTACGCTGTTCAAGCGAAATAACTAAGCCTCCATATTCTAAATCACCTTTATTATCTTTAACTATATGATTTAATTTCATGAAACGGCGGAGCTGAGCATTGACACGAGCAATCAGTTCTATCGGAGTGAATGGTTTAGTCATATAATCATCGGCTCCAATAACAAGCCCATGTACCTTGTCGAAATCAGGTGTTTTTGCACTCAAAAAAATGATAGGCATATTATATTTTTCACGAATCCGTTTGGTCACTTCATATCCATCTATTTTCGGCATCATGATATCCAAAATTAGTAAATCAATTGATTGAGATTCCACAATACGAATTGTTTCTAGTCCGTCTGATGCTTTAATAACATGGAAGCCTTCCTTTTTTAAATGTATTGCAATGAGGTCGGCGATTTCCTTTTCGTCATCGGCAATCAATATTGAAATTTCATTCATTTTTCTACTCCTAAACAAATTAGTTTTATCCTTACAGATCGGCAATTTTTAAATTAAATTAGGATGATTAGGTATGTTTTGTAACCGATACTTTTACTTTTATTATAGCAAATAAGCCTTAAATGATTTTTGGAATATGAAGCAAGTAATGGAGCGGGCCAAAAAGAAGAAATTTTCTTCAATAACTAAACAATAATATCCGAACAATAAAAAAATTTTTTTAAATAATGTTCGCTTTTTTATATTGACGTAGGACTTTGTCCTTGTTAAAATGAGAAAGAATTTAATATTGTCGTGTACATCGTATAATGTTGGGGATATGGCCCAAAAGTTTCTACCAGGCTACCGTAAATGGCTTGACTACGAAGTAAGTGATGATCGAACGGTTAATGCTCTTATTTTTCTTTTTTCGATTATTTCACAAGCTCGTTGTCAACGCTCCTGGTATTTATGGGGCGTTTTTTTATTTATTCTTAAAAATATGAAGTAGCGCTGACAACTTTTTAGGGGGAATCGAAGGAATGAAGAATTATTTTCAGTTTGAACAGCTCGGTACAAACTATCGACGCGAAATTATCGGTGGTTTAACTACCTTTTTATCAATGGCTTACATTTTAGTTGTAAATCCTATTATGCTTTCTCTAGCGGATATTCCAGATTTGCCAGATGAAATGCGAATGGATATGGGAGCGGTGTTCGTAGCAACTGCAGTGGCAGCAGCTATCGGTTCTCTCTTAATGGGATTGATTGCTAAGTATCCGATTGCTTTAGCACCGGGAATGGGTTTGAATGCGTTCTTCGCTTTCACTGTTGTGTTAACAATGGGGATTCCTTGGCAGCACGCTCTAGGCGGAGTGCTTATCTCCGGGATTATCTTTATCATATTAACTCTTTCAGGAGTTCGTGAAAAAATCATTAATGCGATTCCAGCGGAATTAAAATATGCAGTAAGTGCTGGTATTGGTTTATTTATTACGTTTGTCGGCGCTCAAAATGCGGGAATAATAGTCAATGACGATGCGACTTTAGTTGTTTTAGGTGATATTCATGATGGAAGTGTTCTACTCGCTGTTTTCGGAATCATCATTACAGTGATTTTAATGACAAGAGGCGTAAATGGTGGAATTTTTATCGGAATGGTCATTACTGCTATTGTCGGAATGCTTTTTGGATTAATTGATAGACCTGATAAAATTGTTGACTCAATACCAGATATATCTCCGACCTTTGGTGCGGCAATTGGCGCTTTTGGAGACAGTTCGTTCTTTACAACGCAAATGCTTGTTGTTGTATTGACATTCCTATTCGTAGACTTCTTTGATACTGCAGGAACTTTAGTTGGTGTAGCAAATCAGGCTGGTCTTATGAAGGATAATAAGCTTCCTCGCGCGGGTAAAGCTCTTTTCGCAGATTCGGCTGCAACTGTTGCAGGTGCTGTGCTTGGTACATCAACAACAACCTCATACATTGAATCATCTGCTGGGGTTGCTGCAGGTGCGAGAACGGGATTTGCTTCGATCGTAACGGCTGTTTTATTCTTACTATCATTATTCTTCTTCCCTGTGTTATCAGTGGTTACTTCTGCGGTCACTGCGCCGGCATTGATCATTGTTGGGGTCTTAATGGTAGCGTCACTTGGGAAAATTGATTGGACAAAATTTGAAATTGCCGTTCCTGCATTTTTAACAATTCTTGCGATGCCATTAACGTACAGCATTGCAACAGGAATTGCGATCGGCTTTATCTTCTATCCCATTACAATGATTGTAAAAGGAAGAACTAAAGAAATTCACCCAATCATGTACGGATTATTTGTCATCTTTGTTCTTTACTTTATTTTCTTGAAATAATAATTGCTGAAAGAAGAGCTGCACTTTAATGTGTAGTTCTTTTTTCGTTATTTTGTATTATTTCTTATTGATTCTTTATCAATATTTATATAGCATAAAGGAATGGGTGTGATGAAAGAGGAGATACGATGGAACAATTAAAAGTATTGAAAGCGCTCAACAACAATGTGTTAATTGGTAATCATCCAACATATGGGGAAGTTGTTATCATCGGAAAAGGGATCGGTTTCAATCGCAAGCAAGGAGATAGCATTGATCCGACCGTTGTGGAAAAGCTATTTGTTTTGAAAGACGAAAAAGAGCAAAAGAATTATATAAAGCTTCTGCCCTTCTTAGATAATGATTTATTAGAAGTGTTCATTTCTTGTATTGAATTAATCAAGAAGAGAACAAAGGCAACTTTGAACGAGCATATTCATGTTGCGCTAACTGATCATCTATTCTTCGCTGTTTCAAGACTTTCAAAAGGGATGGAAATGAGCAATCCTTTTTTGATCGAAACGAAAGCGCTCTATCCCTTTGAATATGATATTGCCCGAGATGTTGTGAAGCTGATTGGAGAGAAAACAGACGTAAAGCTTCCAGAAGGGGAAGTTGGTTTTATCGCTCTTCATATCCATTCTGCTGTCATGAATAAAAATCTTTCAGATGTGAATCGTCATTCCCAACTTGTCACAAAGTTGGTGGACATGATTGAGGAAAGATTGAGAATTAAATTGGATAAGGAAAGCGTTGATTATATGCGTCTTGTACGCCACATTCGTTTCACTATTGAACGGGTTCATTCAGGGGAAAAAGTGGAAGAACCAGAAAAAATAAGTTTGCTCTTGAAGGAAGAATATCCGGTGTGTTACAATCTTTCATGGAAACTCATTAAGGTTATGCAGCAAGAGCTAAGGAAGCCTGTTTATAATGCTGAAGCAGTGTACTTGACCATGCATTTACAGCGCCTTCAAAAAAAGGTTAAATAGCTAATTAAATTCCGAAAGAAGCCTTTCGGTTTCAATATCACGTGTTACTGATTCGATCAGGCATGAGTGAAAAATGTAATTGAATTAGACTGTTAAGGGTACGATAAGCCCAAACGGTTCTATTTCAGTTATTTTTTCCTCATGCCTTTTTTGTGCTTTCAAAGCTAATGTTTTGTGGAGTTTTCAAAATAAGCTTAATGAGTTGAAAAATATTAATAGGAGGTTTGCAACATGTTCAAAAAGTTGTTTGGAGTGTTACAAAAAGTTGGTAAAGCATTAATGCTACCAGTAGCACTACTACCGGCTGCAGGTATTTTACTAGCGTTGGGAGCTGCACTAAGAAACCCGGCCTTGCTTGAATTAGCACCCTTTTTAGATAATAGCGGGGTCGATTTGGTTGCATCTATTATGCAAAACGCTGGTGATATCGTTTTCGGTAATCTACCTGTTTTATTTGCTGTAGGGGTAGCTGTTGGTTTAGCTGGAGGTGACGGTGTTGCTGGATTAGCGGCGATCATCGGATATCTGATCATGAATGTAACAATGGGGACGACTCTTGGCATTACAGCAGAAGATGTCAATGGGTTAAATTATGCTAGTGTTCTTGGAGTTCCGACCTTACAGACGGGAGTATTTGGCGGTATTATTGTTGGGATCATTGCTGCATCACTTTACAATCGTTTTTATGAAATAGAATTGCCATCTTATTTAGGTTTTTTTGCAGGTAAGCGATTTGTACCGATTATTACAGCAGGATCAGCAGTTATTTTAGGATTATTGATGCTGATTATTTGGCCGCCGATTCAAAACGGATTAAATGCTTTCTCGCAAAACATGGTTCACGCTAATTTGACTTTATCGGCTTTTATTTTCGGTGTCATTGAGCGAGCGCTAATTCCTTTTGGATTGCACCATATTTTCTATTCTCCATTCTGGTATGAATTCGGTGAATATGTAAATGCGGCAGGACAATTGGTACGTGGTGACCAACGTATTTTCATGGCGCAAATTACAGATAATGTACAAGACTTAACAGCTGGAACATTTATGACAGGGAAATTTCCTTTCATGATGTTTGGTTTACCAGCGGCAGCGTTAGCCATTTATCATGAGGCTCGTCCAGAAAGAAAGGTAGTCGTTGGAGGATTGATGGCATCTGCCGCCCTTACTGCTTTCTTAACAGGGATCACTGAGCCAATTGAATTCTCATTTTTATTCGTAGCACCTGTATTATTTGGGATTCACACTATTTTTGCTGGTTTGTCATTTATGACCATGCACCTGTTGAATGTAAAAATCGGTATGACTTTCTCAGGTGGATTAATTGATTATATTTTATTCGGATTAATTAACCCGCAAACAAACGCTTGGTTAGTTATCCCGGTTGGTCTAGTGTTTTCGGTTATTTATTACTTTGGATTCCGATTTGCCATTCGCAAGTTTAACTTGAAAACTCCTGGCCGTGAAGAAGCGGACGCAAGTGATGAAGGTTCACAAGGGAAAACAAGTGATCTTCCATACGATATTCTTGATGCAATGGGTGGGAAGGAAAATATTTCTCATTTAGATGCTTGTATCACACGTTTGCGTGTATCTGTAAATGATATTGGAAATGTAGATAAAGAACGTTTGAAAAAATTAGGTGCGTCTGGTGTTCTTGAAGTAGGAAACAATATTCAAGCAATATTTGGACCACGCTCTGAAACGATTAAAGGGCAGATGAAAGATATAATGGAAGGAAAGAGACCTCGCCCTGTTGAAAAAGCCCCTGTTAAAGGTGCGGAGCAAACAGAAGATGTAACTCCTACTGATATGAAATTGGGCAAAGATGATTTTGTTTCTCCATTAAAAGGTGACATCAAGTCGATTACTGAAGTTCCAGATGCGGTTTTCTCTGGAAAAATGATGGGTGATGGTTTTGCGATAGTACCGACTGAGGGAGTTGTTGTTTCACCAGTCGATGGTAAAATCGTTAATTTCTTTCCGACAAAGCATGCTTTAGGAATTTTAGCTGACTCCGGTCGAGAAATACTTATTCATGTAGGAATTGACACGGTTAATTTAAAAGGCGAAGGCTTTGAAGCTTTAGTTAATGAAGATGACCGTGTTGAGAAAGGTCAACCTTTATTAAAGGTAGATCTTGAAGCGATTAAAGATAAAGTTCCATCTATTATGACACCAGTTGTTTTTACAAACCTAGCTGAGGGTGAACAAGTTGTTTTAAACAAGCAAGGTGAAGTAGATATGGGTGAAGCGGATATCATTACGATTTCTAAGTCATAGACTAGATGAAAAAACGGCCTTGCGAATTCGTGAGGTCGTTTTAATTACATAATTTTACCACGAATTTTTGATTGCCTTATGACGATCAGGATGATATCATAAGTAAGTCGTCTTCGTGAGAAGTTATTGCGAATTACTACTAGACGAAATGGCAGATGCATGTTAAAATAGAAATCTGCTTCTCCAATAAGTTGTTTGAAGTTATTTTTAAAAAACTGTTGACACTGATGGAGATGGATGTTATTCTAATATAGTTGCTTGAGAAACGGAAGTTGCTCTTGCGATACACTGAGTAATATTTTTAATGAAGAAAAGATAATTGCACTTTGAAAACTAAACAAATCATACGTCAACAAATTATAGTGGAGGCACTCTTGTGAGAGCCGAAACTAGCCAACGTTTATTATAAACATAAGAGCTAATCTTACTCTTTTTTTGGAGAGTTTGATCCTGGCTCAGGACGAACGCTGGCGGCGTGCCTAATACATGCAAGTCGAGCGGATCGGAGGGAGCTTGCTCCCGATGATTAGCGGCGGACGGGTGAGTAACACGTGGGCAACCTGCCTATAAGACTGGGATAACTTCGGGAAACCGGAGCTAATACCGGATAATGCTTTTGAACACATGTTTGAAAGCTGAAAGATGGTTTCGGCTA
>NZ_JARGEJ010000270.1:0-420 GCF_029211245.1 Robertmurraya sp. DFI.2.37
CAAAGATAATGCATATGAACGATGCTTGTCTACTGGCCAAAAGACTAAGATGCAAGTAGCAATGGTAACTAGTAATAGCATATACTATGCAAGTGGTTTTAGTAGTTTATATATTCCTAAAGATTTTATTCCATTAAAGCCTGGGCAGTTGAATGATCAGGCTCGTATGGTGTTAAGTAAAGTAACTGAGAAATATAATACAATGGTTACTAGAAGGCCAGAAATGACTCAAGAAGAATTTTGGAAAAAAAAGTATAATGCTTGTGATGAATTTATTGAGGATGCAAATCTTAACTGGCAGTGTAGTCTGACAGATTTTGATTATGAAAATATCAAAAATATGTTTCTTGGATTAATTGTAGAAGACGAAGATAATGATCCTGTTGCAACATATCGATTAACAGAATTTGAAGTTCTCAC
>NZ_JARGEJ010000271.1:0-420 GCF_029211245.1 Robertmurraya sp. DFI.2.37
CAAACGGCAGCTTCACTCAATGGAGTGTTACAGTTCATCAAAACCAAGTGATAACTGTCGTTTCTCTGCTTCTTCTTTCTTTTGGGCAGCTAAAGTCTTTTTCCGAACGTATGTTTTTGTAAATGAAACCCTATCCCCATTAAAGACAATCAACGGATTAATGAACCAATTATATTCGTTTGGACCTCTTGCTATGATTTCACTTTGTACGAGCTCTGCCAATCCTTTGTATATGGCTTTGTCTGATTTGTATTGGGTGTATTCTAAGCATTTTCGCCTATCGAAAATTATCATATCATTCTTAGGCTTCATGCAAGTTAGAATATACCCGAAAACCCGAATAGCTGATTGTGATAGATTGAAAAAAGCGGCAAAATTCGCAAGGTATAGTTTTGCAAATTGCTCTTCATCTACTTCTAT
>NZ_JARGEJ010000272.1:0-419 GCF_029211245.1 Robertmurraya sp. DFI.2.37
ATTGTTATCCTCATCTAACTGATTTTGGTTATCGTTACATCCTGTTCCAAACCCGATCACGGCTAAAATGGAAAGAAAAATTTTTATTTTGGTTATTTTGTCTTTCATGAAACCATCTCCGTTTTTCCCATTATTTAAAGGAATTAAAAAAGGTTGGCCTCCCAACCAACCTTTTTTATCTTACTCATTATTGTTGTTTGTATTGAGGTTCTTCTTGTTCAATTTGTTGAACGCGTGGTTCAATGCTGTTAATAACAGATTGGGTTTGTTTAGCAGCATCTTGGTAAAGTTGCTTTGCCTGTTGATTATCTGTACCAAGAGCAAATGTTTCGAAACTTGCTTGTGCACTTTTTAAGCCTGCTAGAGCTGTCTTAACATCATTTATTACTGTCATGATGAATCCTCCTTGAATTTTTTTT
>NZ_JARGEJ010000273.1:0-419 GCF_029211245.1 Robertmurraya sp. DFI.2.37
CCAAGTTACCGCACGACAAATTCCATGTTTTTCCCATTCAATGTCGCCAGGCTGATAGCCATTTTTTTCAAGGCCTTTGCTTCATCATCGGATACCTCATTATTTGTTACTAATATACAGCGGCGGTTTCCGTCATCCTCAGAATTAAGTAAATTTACTGCATGTAATGTGGTGCCGCTACCTGCAGAAAAGTCAACAATTAGAGCATTTTTCTTTCCGGATACAGCGAATGTTAATGCTTCATGGACAGCATAAAGCGATTTTGGGTATGAGAAGCCACCACCAAGTATGGATCTAATCATATCTGTACCGTGGGCTTCTGCATTACATAAAGAATCAGTCCAAACCGTTTTTGGAGGTTCGCTTTCTCTACGAAGGATAACTTCTATTCGATCTCCTTTTTTTTCAATAAACATTCT
>NZ_JARGEJ010000274.1:0-418 GCF_029211245.1 Robertmurraya sp. DFI.2.37
GGAGGGAGACCGGCATCCGGTAACCATATTCCGCCGTCTTTTGTCTTTGTATGATGGGATAGACCGTGATGCCCTGCGTGAAAACTTACGTTATTTCTTGCAGGCTGTCATGCCGGTGTGTGATGAGTACGGTATAAATATGTGCATCCATCCGGACGATCCCCCTTTCCAGGTATTGGGCTTGCCGCGTATTGTGACCGGTGAGGAAGATATCAACTGGCTTCTCCATGCGGTTGATAACCCGCATAACGGGCTGACATTCTGTGCCGGTTCGCTCAGCGCCGGATTGCATAACAATGTACCTTTGTTGGCACGTATGTTTGCACACCGCACTCATTTTGTACATTTGCGCAGTACCAATGCGTTTCCCAACGGGAATTTTATAGAAGCATCTCATTTGGGAGGGCGTGCTCATGTG
>NZ_JARGEJ010000275.1:0-418 GCF_029211245.1 Robertmurraya sp. DFI.2.37
ATTTGATTGAACACGGGCCACAACCATGGAATCCACAGACTTTTGAACCCATAAGCAAAAGCCCAAAACACCATCAGCATGGAGCCGGTAATATCAAACATGCCCGATGCATTCGACAGCCCCAACATATAAAACGGCAACGACTTTCCGCCCAAAAAATAAGAATCCATATTCTTTGCCGCCTTCTTTTTCAAAAACAACCCGATGGCGACAATAACCATCAGATAAGCACAAATAATCAGAATATCAACGATATGCAATTTCATAGTATCCGCTTCATCTTTTATTCAAACACCTGTGTCATGGGGCGTCCTATCCACACCTGCGGTTGCTCCAGATTGAAAACAGATGCTATAGTAGACGCACAGTCAAACTGCATCATGCTCTCTTCGAAAGCTCCCCCCTTCTTGATGTTCTT
>NZ_JARGEJ010000276.1:0-417 GCF_029211245.1 Robertmurraya sp. DFI.2.37
TCATATTAACAAATCTTGCAACCAAAGATGAAAACCATTAACTGAGGCATATTGACCTACCATGTCTATGTAGTTAATCGCATACGACAAGTCCACTTCATAACCATAAAAATCTATTAAGTCTTGTATTAATTCTTCTGGGGTAATCATAATGTTACTTTTTATTCTAAAGAACGATTGTCCATAATCGCTTGAAGCATATTAGAACATTTTTCATATTCTTCTTTATGTTCAATTCTAAATTCGCTACATTCAATGGCTATATTTATCCACATTTCATTACCTCTTAGTTTAAGAAATTTTTCCCATTCTTTAGGCGAGAAGTAGGAATCTGGTAAATTATCAAATTCTTCCATAGATGAGAGAGAATATCCTTTGTGAGCTAAGAACATATCTTGGATAATCCAATTATGAAAC
>NZ_JARGEJ010000277.1:0-417 GCF_029211245.1 Robertmurraya sp. DFI.2.37
CAACATTATCTTCTCACGATTGATCCCCAAAGCGGTTACCACCACTTCGCCAATCTGCTGTGTATCTTCCTGCATGGATACATTCAGTACATTCTTGCCATCGGGCTTCAATGTTTCCGAACGGTAACCAATGTATGAGAACACAATCTCACCAGTTCCGGGAACGCACAAAGAATAGTTACCTTCAAAGTCTGTAATCGTACCGGCTGTGGGATTTCCTTTCACTTGTACGTTTACACCAATCAAGGCTTCGCCTGTCGCATCAACCACTGTTCCGGTCACTGTATGTTCCTGTCCTGTCTGTTGAGGTGTCTGAGGCTCTCCGGATGCTGAAAGATAGACAATATTATCCTCTATCTTATACGTAATTCCTTTGCCTTGCAAAGCCGCATCAAGTACAGACTGTAATGAACCGTT
>NZ_JARGEJ010000278.1:0-416 GCF_029211245.1 Robertmurraya sp. DFI.2.37
TGAATTTCGGATTCAATTACCATAAAAGTAAAAACTTCAACCGCCTTTTCTCTATGGGAGGGGCGTTGGATAATATGTCACAAAGCTTTCAGCTGGCTCAGGAAATGGAACGATATGGATTGACGGAAAGCGAGTTTAATGACATACTGGATGCGAAGAATCCTTATACCAAATATTGGAACCAGTTACCTGTTTTAGGAGTAATGGGGGTGAGAACCGGTGTGGTTGACTGGTTTAATGATCCTGAAAAAAACATTCATGCTCCATGGGGGTGGAATGGTTTTAACAATAACTTCTTTAGTAAGGAAACTGGAGGTATCAGTCAATATGATTTTAATGTTTCATTCAATATTGAAGATAGGGTCTATTTAGGAGCCACTTTGGGGGTCTATGATGTGAATTATGATCGTTATACT
>NZ_JARGEJ010000279.1:0-415 GCF_029211245.1 Robertmurraya sp. DFI.2.37
GTTATCCTTTTGTTTTCGTCGATTGCCTATACACCACCATTCGAAATGACTATGAGACTAAAAAATACGCAGTTTATACGATACTAGGCTATACCATAGAGGGAAAGAAAGAGCTTCTTGGTTTGTGGTTAAATGAAACGGAAAGTAAGCATAAATGGATGCAAATCTTTGATGAACTCAAATTACGTGGAGTGGAAGACATCTTCTTTGTCTCTATGGATGGGGTTAGTGGACTGGAAGAAGGAGCACGTACGATTTTCCCGGATGTGATCGTTCAACGATGTATCGTACACCTGATTCGAAATTCGATTAAGTATGTTCCAAGTAAAGACTACAAACCTTTTACTGCTGCCTTAAAGAAAGTGTATGGGGCTCCAAGTCTTAAGGCTTGTCATAGTGCGTTTGAATCCTTTGA
>NZ_JARGEJ010000028.1:0-56610 GCF_029211245.1 Robertmurraya sp. DFI.2.37
ATTCCACTATACCAAAGAAGCAGGTGCCTTTTCTTGTTTAAAGGCAATAGTCAAGGAACAAAGTTGATTGTTCTTAAAGCTTTAATAGACCTAAAACAAGGTCGATTTTCAAGGTGCGAAAGTTGAGTCAATTAAAACAGATTATTTATTCTATCTGAACTTAAATTTATCGGGATGCAGCTCCTAATGATATGTAAATAAATTAATCTATGAGTTTGGAGGGATGTAAATGAATTATTTCCCGTTGTTGATGAATGTTGACTTTAAAAAGGTGGTAATAGTTGGGGGTGGGCATGTCGCTCGTCAAAAAGTCGAAGCATTATTACCGACAAAAGCACAATTAATAGTAGTTAGTCCAAAGATAACGGAAACATTACAACAATATGTTCATGAAGGTTTAGTTATTTGGAGAAACAAAGAGTTTGAACCGGCTGATCTAGATGATGCATCCCTTATTTTTGCAGTTACGGATGATGAAGAAGTTAATAATGCGGTGGAGGAAGCTGTCCAGCATTGGCAACTGCTTAGTCGTGCCGATGCAAAAGGGCGCGTTGATTTCATTAATCCAGCCGTTGTTCGGCGCGGTGAATTTGTGGTCACCGTTTCGACATCTGGTGCAAGTCCAGGTTTAACACGTAAGGTGAAAGCGGAGTTACAAGAACAATTTGGTGAACCATATGCGGAGTACGTCTCCTTTTTAAAGCAAGCGCGCAAGCAAATTTTAAGATTATTTTCAGGCGAAAAGAAAAAGCAATTGCTTGCAGATTTGTTGGAACCACAATTTTTGCAGTGGATTGAACAAGGAGAAAAGGAAAAATGTAATGCATGGTTACAACAAAAGATAGGAGAACAACAGTGAGCGGATATGTTTATATTGTAGGTGCTGGTCCTGGAGACCCTAAATTATTGACGATTCGGGGACTGGAGTGTCTTCAAATTGCTGATGTGATTTTATATGATCGCTTAGTAAATCCTCAGTTATTAACACATGCAAAGGCGAGTGCCGAACTCATTTATTGTGGGAAAGAACCGGGAAAACATAGGCTCATTCAAGAAGAAATTCATCGTATTCTTATTGAGCAGGCTAAGTTAGGCAAACAAGTAGTACGCCTTAAAGGAGGGGATCCTTTTGTCTTTGGTCGTGGAGCGGAAGAAGCAGCCATTTTACGGGAAGAGAATATACCTTATGAAGTCGTTCCTGGAATAACTGCTGGAATTGCTGCACCTGCCTATGCGGGCATCCCTGTTACACACCGTGATCATGGTGCAAGCTATGCTATTGTTACAGGTCATGGACGAGCAGAAAAAGGAGAAGACTTTTTAAATTGGTCCGCGCTTGCGCAAATTGATACGGTTGCTTTCTATATGAGTATTGGCAATATTGCCCACATTGCAAACAGCTTAATCCATTACGGCAAAAATGAAAAAACGCCTGTAGCTGTTATTGAATGGGGGACAACTGAAAAGCAACGAACAATTACAGGAACGCTTGCTACAATTGCTGAAGATATACGAAAACACGACATTTCCAATCCGTCCCTTGTTTTAGTCGGTGATGTGGTTCAGCTAAGGGAGCAGATTGCCTGGTTTGCAGAGAAGGAGCAAGAATTATGCTAGATACTCTAAAAAAACGTCGAGCAGTTCGTCAATTCGACTCTCGTGAAGTGGAACGCTCAAAAATCGAAGCATTATTAGAAGCAGCTACGTACGCTCCTAATGATCGAATGAGAGAACCTTGGCATTTTTATATATTGCAAGGTGATAGTTTAAAAGGCTATAGAGAAGTGGCATTACATTATCTTCAAAGGCGTTTTCCGACAAAGCCTCACTTAGTCGAGAGTTCAATGGAGGCTATCGCCAAAACGCCACTTGTTATTGTTGCGACTTCCGCTATTGTCACTGGTGATGAGGGAGCAACAAAAGATAATACATTTGCTGTTAGTTGCGCCATCATGTCCATGTGGTTAATGGCTGAAGAGCTAGGGTTAGGAATGGTATGGCGTACTCGCGGGGTTGGTTTAGTTCATGATACAGTATTGCATACGTTTATTGGTGCGACTGATGAAGAACAATTGGTAGGAACATTATGCATAGGCTATCCAGCTGAAGAAATTACATCCCCGAAAAAACGCACTTCCTATAAAGAAAAAACAACATGGCTTTAAGGAGGCATAAGCATGGCAGTTCAGGGGATGGTGTTAGTTTATACCGGAGATGGAAAGGGAAAAACGACTGCTTCCCTTGGCATTACTTTAAGGGCAATCGGCCGTGGAATGACGGTTAAGTACTTTCAATTTATAAAGTCTCCAGAACGTACATATGGGGAGCAAATCGCTCTAAGTAAATTAGGGGTTGAGACGGTTCAATTAGGTGTTGGCTTCACTTGGACGAAAACACCTGAGGAACATCGGACCGCCCTTTTACAAGCATGGCAGCTCGTTAAAACGGAGCTACAAAATGAATCGACTGATTTATTAGTATTAGATGAATTGAATAATGCGCTTGCAATCACGCGATTCCCTGTTGAGGACGTTTTGCCGCTGCAAGAAGTTGTAAAGGCGATCAAGGATCGCCCGAAAAAAATGCATCTTGTCATCACTGGGCGCAATGCCCACCCAGCGATTCTTGCGCTAGCCGATTTAGTGTCGACGATCGAGGCAACGAAGCATTATTACAGCGAACAAAACATTAACGCTTTAAAGGGATTAGAGTTTTGAAAAAGCAGGTGTTAAGGAGGGACTTTTATTCCTAAAATGACAAAGTCACGTTTTATGCTACTTCTGTGGATATTGGTAGGAGTCCTGCTTATTTCAATAACCTTTGCGGTGATGCTAGGCTCAGTCGGAATTACTCCAGGAATCATTTGGGAAATTCTCTTTGCAAAGCTTGGTATCCCGGTCGAGACATCAGCTTCAAGAGCACAAGCCATTATTATTTGGGAAATTCGATTACCGAGGGTGTTATTAGCTGCACTTGTCGGTGCTTCCCTTGCTATTTGTGGAGCAGCGATTCAGGCATTAGTGAAAAATTCGATTGCTGACCCGTATATATTAGGGGTTTCTTCAGGAGCATCAGTCGGAGCGACTGCCGTTATTTTACTAGGTGCATTTAGTGCCCTTGGAATGTATGCTTTATCGTTTGCTGCTTTTTTAGGTGCAATCTCTGCTGTTGTAATGGTATTTTTGTTAGCACGGGTGAATGGAAGAACTTCAGTTATTCGCCTTCTGCTGGCAGGAATTGCGATTTCGATGGTGTTTTCTGCCATCACTAATTTCATGCTGATGATGTCAAAGCAGCAAGGGGGAATCCAAGCGGTTATGCATTGGATGCTCGGAAGTTTAGCTGGAGCGAAATGGTCAAATATTGCCATTCCGTTTTGCACATTGCTAGTTGTGTTTATTTTGTTATTTATGAACTACCGTCAGCTTAACGCATTGCTTCTAGGAGAAGAATCGGCTGGAACACTTGGGGTCAACATTGATCGTTTTCGAATTTTGATTATTATTTTTGTTTCACTACTGACTGGAGTTGTTGTTGCAGTCAGTGGCAGCATTGGCTTTGTTGGTTTAATTATTCCACATTTAGTTCGGATGGTCGTCGGTTCTAATTATAAGTACGTTCTTCCAACTAGTGCCCTCGTTGGTTCGATTTTTTTAGTTTGGGCAGACATGGTCGCCCGTATCGTTATAGCACCTGAAGAAATGCCGATTGGGATTATTACCGCTGTTTGCGGTGGGCCTTTCTTTATTTGGATGCTAAGAAAGAGACGATATTCTTTTGGGGAAGGTGAGTGATCTTGCTTCAAGTGGAAAGTATTTCTTATTCAATATCGGACAAGCAAATTCTTGATGATATTTCTTTTTCGGTTGCTCAAGGTCAATTTATTGGTGTAATTGGACCGAATGGAAGCGGTAAATCAACGATGTTAAAGATCATCTACCGCCATTTAAAGCAAACAAGCGGGTTGGTAACTTTGTTTGAGAAAGATCTCCTTCAATTCCCTCAAAAAGAATTGGCTCAAAATATTGCAGTCGTCAGTCAAGAAGCTCCTGTTCTTTTTGATTTTACCGTAAAAGAGTTAGTAATGATGGGAAGAACACCATATAAAAAATGGCTGGCACGGGATAAAGATGAAGATTATGCAATTGTGCGTGATAGTATGCATTTGGCAAATATTTCTCATTTAACAAATCGTTACTTTAGCGAATTATCTGGTGGGGAAAAGAAACGAGTGTTGCTCGCCCGTGCCCTTGCACAGCAAGCTAATATCTTAATTCTAGATGAACCAACGAATCATTTAGATATCGAGCATCAATATCAATTGATGGACTTGGTTCGAGAATTGCCAATCACGATTGTAGCTGCGCTTCATGATCTGAATTTAGCGGCTGGGTATTGTGATGAACTGCTCGTGATGAAGGACGGTGCTCTCTTTCAGTCTGGAACCCCAGAAGAAGTGCTTACGAAAGAGACGTTGCAAGAGGTGTTTCGTGTCAATGCATTCGTTTCGAAAAATCCATTCACGGAGAAATTGCATTTATTTTTCTATACGGAACAGTAAATGGAAATGAGGATATAAAATATGAAAATGAATAGATTGTGGTTTTTGCTGATAATTTTAGCAGCATTTATCCTTTCTGCTTGTTCAAATGAAGAGGCGGGAATTGAAGTTGAAAAAGATGAGGAGAAGCTCGAGCCGATCGTAGTTAATAATGAAGGTTTTGTAATTGAATACGATGCTGCACCAAAACGAGCTGTATCCTTAAACCAGCATGTAACTGAAATCATGCTCGCCCTTGGATTAGAAGATTCCATGGTAGGAACTGCTTATTTAGATAATGAAATATACGAGCCCTTACAAGAAGCTTATCAGAAAGTTCCAGTACTGGCAGAGCAATATCCTTCCAAAGAGGAAATTATCGCAGTAGAGGCAGATTTTCTATATGGCGGATGGGCTAGTGCTTTCAATGAAAAAAGCATTGCAACACGTGAAGAGTTAAAAAAGTTAGGGATTGATAGCTATCTCCAATCGTCATCGGTGCAGGTAGGACCAACACTAGACGATATTTATAAAGATATTCGTAATATCGCTAAAATTTTTCGAATTGAAGAACGCGGTGAATCGTTGATTAAGCAAATGGATGACGATATTGAAACAATTGTTTCGCAATTGCCGGAGGTGACGGAACCCCTTGATGTTTTAGTATTTGATAGTGGCGAGACGGAGGTATTCACAGCGACGCAAAATTTTATGAATACACTTGTGACGATGGCCGGTGGTCATAATGTGTTTGCTGATGTGGAAGGAAACTGGGCCACTGTTTCAAAAGAGGATGCTGTCGAGCGTCAACCTGACGTCATTGTCGTAATTGATTATGGAACAACGACTGCAAAGCAAAAAATTGAATTTCTAAAAACGGATCCTGCATTGAGCCAAACCCCTGCTGTTCAGAATGAACATTTCGTTATTTTGCCTTTATCAGCAGCTTCAGAAGGTGTTCGTGTCGCAGAGGCGCTTGATATTTTAGCAAGAGGATTTTACCCGGAAGCTTTTGAATAGAAACGATATACAAAGAATGGCTAAATAGGGAGGGAAATGATGACTACATGGAATTTAATGCAAATGGAACGACACTTATTGATTTGTAATGGAGCGACTTGTATGAGAGCTGGCGCGGAAGATGTGACCATGCAGATTCGCGATGAAATCCGCAGCAATCATCTTGATGAAAAAATCCATACATCGCGGACGCGCTGCAACGGCCGCTGTAAGGACAAATGTGTCGTCATTGATTATCCGAAAGGGACATGGTACTCGGTTCAACAGGAAGAAACAGCCCGTGCCATTGTTCATGAAAAGGTAGATGAGGATGCGATTATATATTCTGTCGAGAACGGCGAACGGAAACGTGCTACTCATCGTGTCGAAGGAATTAATAAGTACAAGAAGGGAAATGGAGCAATGAAAAAAGCGATATTATTTGTTGGCCATGGAAGCAGGCTGGAGGAGGGCAATGAAGAAGTTCGACAATTTGTGGAACAGATGAAAGTAGATATTGATCCTGCACTTCTCGTGGAAACTTGTTTCTTAGAGTTTGCTGCACCAAATATTGAAGAAGGGATTCAAAAATGTGTGGAAAAAGGAGCCGATGAAATTCATGTAATACCGATTATCCTTCTCCATGCAGGACATTCTAAACTGCATATTCCTGCAGAAATTGAACATGCAAAGGAACATTTTCCAGATGTCCACTTTACTTATGGCCAAACGATCGGAATACATGAAGAAGTCTTTGAGATATTAAAAACAAGGCTTGCGGAAGTTGGCTTGAATGTGAATGAAAAGCATGAAGATACTGCCATATTATTAATTGGGCGCGGTGGAAGCGATCCTTATGCTAATGGAGATTTTTATAAAATCAGTAGACTATTATGGGAAAAATTAGATGTGCCGATCGTTGAGAGTGCTTTCATGGGTGTCACTACTCCAACTGTTGAAGATGGGATGGATCGCTGTATTAAACTAGGTGCGAAAAAGATCATTATGCTCCCTTATTTCTTATTTACGGGCATTTTAATGGAGCGAATGAACAAAATGGCTGAACAATTCCGGCTAGCTTATCCAAATGTGTCGATTGATATTGCTGAATATTTTGGTTACCACCCGAAATTAAAAACAGTCTTATTGGAAAGAATGAATCAAGCTTTAGAGGGAACTTCGACAGGAATGCAAGATTTAGAAAACTTTCGCCAATATGCAAAGGAAAATGGCTATGAGCATCACCATCACCACCACCATCATCATTAAAATAGAGCAATACTTGGACGAACAGATGCATTTCACGTTTGAATTGCATCTGTTCGTCGACAAAAGACAGTGAGAGTTGTGATAAGATTCCTTGATTTCGTTGCTATCCACTAATTTTGACCTTTTTACGGATATTGCCAAGTATAACTAGAGTTTAAAGGAAGTGGCACTTCCATGGACTTGTTTTTTTGACCTCTACCATTATCTACCGCATAATATCTCCTCTTTTGTAGCAGCAAAGACTTTTTACGCTACGCATCTAATTCTTTTCTCCCTTATTACCATCATAAAAACGAATGAATAAAGGAAAGCTGCTCCCAGCTTCCTCAAATGTTCTTGTAGGGACTTACAAGTCGATCGTGGCCAATCTATTTCTCCCCATCACCTCTAGTAATCTTTCATAGTATTTGTTAAACAGAATTGTTAACAAATTAAGCCAGAAGCAATTCTGTCTAGAATCAAAGCGTAAATGATTTTTCCGTTCAGCCCATTTTATATCGGTTAATATCTTTTTTGAGTTTTTGGATATGAAAAACATAGCTGTTTCGCCTTTTTATGGGTATGCCTCCTCTAGTCTCTAAAAAACTCAATCTTCAAACGAAAAGCGAGAAATTAGAAGAATTGCCCTTACGGGATGACCAAAGAAAGCTTTTTAAAATGGGTATCGTAGAAATAATCCGCTTTCAGATGTTTGCAAAAGTATCCCGTGCTTTTGCTTCTTCATCAATTGATTGGATAATGAAGAGCGTGTTTTCATAAATATAGCGGCACTGTGAATTTGATGTACGCTAACTTGAAACTAAACTGAGAGTAGAGTCATATAAAGATAGAACTATATTCATGTTGTAAATAGAAATAATTGCATGGTAATATTATTTCAATAGTCAAAATAATCAATCTTTAATTCTTGAGCGTGTCTTCTAGGAGATGTAGTAAATTAATAAAAAAACAGCGAGTAAACATCAAGGAGGTCTGACGGTATGGTACAAACGAAGAAAAATCGCTGGCTTATTGCTGCAGCAGCTGTTGGGATTCACATCTCAATTGGTTCCGTATATGCATGGAGCAATTTCACGAATCCCCTTAAAAATATGTTCGGCTGGTCTGATTCAGAAGTGGCATTGACCTTTAGTATTGCAATTTTGTTTTTAGGGTTGTCGGCGGCCTTTTTAGGTCATTTTGTTGAAAAACACGGACCTAGAAAAGCTGGACTGTTGGCAGCGACATTTTTTGGCATTGGTATAGCTGGTTCTGGTGTTGCAGTATTAATAGGATCGAAGCTATTGCTTTATTTATTTTATGGGGTCTTAGGTGGGATCGGTCTCGGTGTTGGATATATTGCACCGGTTTCAACTTTGGTTAAATGGTTCCCGGATCGCCGTGGTCTTGCCACAGGTCTCGCGATTATGGGCTTTGGCTTTGCTGCGGCAGTAGCGAGTCCAATTATGAATAGTTTGATAGAAAATGTAGGGGTTGCAAATACCTTTTTTATTTTAGGAAGCGCTTACTTTGTGGTGATGCTGGCTTCTTCTTTATATTTAGAAAAGCCACCTGAAGGATGGATGCCAAAGGGATTTGAGGAGAAGGTCGCTGCGGGTACAGCGAAGCCACGCCTTGATTTATCTCAATTAACAGCAAATGAAGCGGTAAAAACGAGTCGCTTTTGGTATTTATGGATTATGCTCTTTATTAACGTAACTTGTGGAATTGCGATTTTAGCTGTTGCGAAACCATTAGCAATGGAGACAATCGGAATTGATACTGTAGCCGCGGCTGCTCTTGTTGGTGCGATTGGTGTGTTTAATGGCTTAGGGCGAATCGGTTGGGCTTCAATCTCAGATTATATTGGCCGACCAAATACGTATACGGCTTTTTTCATTTTGCAAATTGCCTTGTTTTTCTTACTCCCTTTAACGACCAATGTTCTGTTATTTCAAGTAATGCTAGCGATTATTTATACCTGTTATGGCGGTGGGTTTGCTTCAATTCCTGCTTATATTGGTGATTTATTTGGTACAAAACAACTCGGTGCAATTCATGGCTATATTTTAACGGCTTGGGCCGCGGCTGGTCTTGTTGGCCCAATGTTTGCTGCATATATCAAGGATACAACAGGGACGTATGCAGGCAGCTTAAGTATTTTTGCCTGTTATTTATTGTCGCCTTAATCGTTTCGTTGTTAATAAGAATGGATATTTCTAAGCTTCGCAAGCAAAAAGAATCCAGTATAACGGCCTAACCTAAATTTATGAAGTGGTATACGGGGAGGGAGTATGAATAGGTGAAGAAGAGCATAACGAAAAGAACCATCACCCGTTATACGCAAGGAAATGTTGAAGAGATAGAAGATACCATTGTTACTGAACATCCTATTACAATCAAATTGAATCAAAGCGAATTTGCTACCCTTGTTTGTACACCAGAATATATTGAAGATATGGTTATTGGTTTTTTAGCTTCAGAAGGAGTCATTCGAGGATTTGAAGATATTGATGATATATGGATTCAAGAGAAGGAAGGATTTGCCCATGTTAAGACAAACTATATCAATCATTTTTACGAGAAATTTCATTCCAAACGCTATATAACCTCTTGTTGTGGAAAAAGCAGGCAGAGTTTTGTTTTTTTCAATGATGCTAGAATGTCGCACTCGTTTCAAGATGTGAACGTAAAGTTATCATATGAGGATTGTTTTCGAATAATGGAAGAAATGGGCAAAGGTTCAAAGACATTTACGGAGACTGGTGGTGTTCATAATGCCGCATTATGCAGTAAAGAGCAGCTGCTTCTTTTGCGGCTTGATATCGGAAGGCACAATGCATTGGATAAGATATACGGTTACTGCTTACGAAATCATGTTTCATTAAAGGATAAAGTGCTTGCTTTTAGCGGACGAATATCGTCAGAAATACTAGCGAAAGTAGCGAAAATTGGCTGTGAAATTGTTTTATCTAAGTCAGCGCCAACTGAACTTGCCCTTGAACTCGCTGAGGAATTGGGAATTACAACAGTTGGCTTTATTCGAAGCAGATCGTTAAATGTTTATACACGAAGTGACAGAATCATTGACTGAAAAAAGGAGTGTTTCGTTATGGATGTACAAACAAAACAGGTGGAAACGATATGCAGTTTTTGTGGAACAGGCTGCGGCTTGACTGTGGAAGTCGAAAATGAAAAGATCACTAAGGTTAAGGGCCATAAAGAAAATCCATCAAGTCATGGGGAAACCTGTGTCAAGGGCGCTCTTGGTTGGGGATATATCAACAGTGAGAGAAGGTTAACTGAACCGCTAATAAGGAAAAATGGAAAGCTTATACCTGCAAGCTGGAATGAAGCATTAACTTTGATAGCTGAGAAATTTTCTGCTTTAAAGGCACAGTATGGACCAGATGCTTTCGGCTGTTTCAGTTCTTCACGATCGACCAATGAATTAAACTATTTAGCGGGAAAATTTATGCGTACGGTCATCGGAACAAACAATATCGATAGCTGCAACCGAACATGACACGCTCCAAGTGTCACCGGTCTGGTGACTGTATTTGGAACAGGTGCAGCGACGGGTTCTTATGATGAATTGGAAAATACAGATGTGATCCTTGTTTGGGGAAGCAATACACAGGAATGTCACCCGATTATTTTTAATCACATGCGCCGGGGAATTAAGAATGGTGTCAAAATGGTTGTGATTGATCCACGTAAAATTGATCAAACAAAGCTTGCTCATAAGTATTTGCCAGTACGTGTTGGAACAGATATAGCTCTAGCGAATGCAATGGGGAATGTCATAATTGAGGAAGGGTTAGTCAATCTTAAATTCATTCAACATGCTACGAAGGAGTTTCAGTTGTATAAAGATGCGGTGAAACAGTATACGCCAGAATATGCTGAAAAAATAACAGGAGTGCCTGCAGATGATATTCGAGAAATTGCTCGTTTATATGCAACCGCAGAGAAAGCAACAATCTGTTGGACACTGGGCATTACGGAACATCATAATGGAACAGAGAATGTATTTTCGTTAATTAATCTAGCATTATTGACGGGGCATATTGGCAAATATGGTTCTGCTTTAAATCCCCTTCGAGGTCAAAATAATGTTCAGGGCGGGGGAGATATGGGAGCATTGCCAAATCGCCTTGTTGGCGGCTGGGATTACGATGATCCGCAAGGAAGAGAATTGCATCAGCGCGTATGGGGAACCCCGATTCCAGAAGAAATGGGCAAGCACCAAACATTAATGTTAGATGCAATGGAGAAGAAAGAGATAAGAGCCCTTTATGTTATCGGGGAGAATCCCGTTCAATCTGATGCTGATGGAAATTATGTACAAAAGGTGTTCAACAATCTTGAATTTCTAGTTGTTCAAGATATTTTGATGACGAAAACAGCCATGCTTGCAGATGTCGTTCTTCCGGCTACAGGTTGGGCTGAAAATGATGGGACCATTACTAATTCTGAACGCCGCATTCAGCGAGTGCGTCCTGCTTTAAAAGGTCCAGGATTAGCACGACATGACCATGTCATTGTTCAGGATATTGCCAATAAAATGGGAGCAAACTGGAGCTATCAATCTGCCGAAGAAATATGGGAGGAAATTCGAATACTCGCACCTAATTTTGCCGGAATTACGTATAAGCGAATCGACAAAGAGGGCGGGCTTCAATGGCCATGTTATGATGAAAATCATCAGGGTACGACCTATCTTCATAGCCGCCTTTGGTCTGATCAAGTAGGAATGAAGGCCAGGTTTGTCCCAAGCCATTATCAGCCTCCAGCAGAGGTACCTGATCAAGAATATCCATTGACATTGACGACAGGACGAAGGCTACAATTTTATAATACAGGCGTACAAACCCGCTATTATAAAAAGGTGAAGAATGCTGAGGAAGCATTGGAAATCCATCCAGACGATGCAGCATTGTTCGAATTTCATGATGGAGAAGCAGTCCGAGTCACCTCGCGTAGAGGAAGCGTCGTTACCAAAATCAGAATCAGCAAGAAACAACCAAGGGGATTAGTATTTATGTCGTTTCATTTTCCCGATCAAGCAAATACAAATCTCCTAACGAATCACGCAACCGATCCGCTAGCTGGAACAGCGGAATTTAAAGCTTGTGCGGTCAAAATTGAAAAAGTTGGGGATGACACTTCTTTATCGGAAGCACACTGATGTTAAGTTAAGAGCAGAAAGAGATTAAATTACTGAGAAAGAATGTGCGCTTGCAAAGCACCCATCCATTTTATGCCTACTAGCTTATAGTGAAGTGAAAAATGAATATGTGTAGAGAGGCTGAGATTCTTGCTGAAAGAGAATTTCAGCTTTTTTGCGTTAATGACCGGAAATGAGAGTATGCTGAAGTTGTGGAAAAATTTAAATGCGGCATCTACAAGACATTCAAGTGATGCTTTACACTGTTCTTATTCCAACATACTACCCATTTTATGGTTATTTCATTATAAATTAAAATAAGCAATTGATTTAGTTGCATCAATACTGTATGATACATAGTATATAAAAAATACTGTACGTCATATAGTATTTTAAAGATGAGGTGAACAGGTGAGTCAGTTATTAAATTCGTTAACAACTGAGCTTAGGCGAGGAACTTTGACTTTAGCTGTTTTAAGCCAATTGCGAACACCACAGTATGGGTATTCGCTTGTTCAGTTACTAGAAGGTTCAGGAATTATTATTGATCAAAGCACTTTATATCCTTTACTTCGACGCCTAGAAAAGCAGGAATTGGTGACAAGTAGCTGGGATACATCAGAAAGTAGACCTCGGAAATATTATGTTTTAAGCGCATATGGAGTAGAAATATTTATCAAGTTAAAAGAAGAATGGATGAAAAACGCAAAGGAACTCTATAGTTTATTGGAAGGGGGAGAGAAGGATGGATTTAATTAAAATATATATTCAGGAAGTAACTCGGCGCTTACCCGAAAAAAATCGTGAGGATATCGCCCTTGAGCTATCTTCCACGATTGGGGATATGCTACCTGATGAGTATAGTGATGAAGATGTTAAGTCAGTATTAGAAAAGCTTGGAAGTCCGGTAGCATTAGCGTATGGATATCGTGATAAACCAATGTATTTGATCGGTCCTCGTTATTTTGATGTGTATGTCAGCTTATTAAAAATGATAATCCCAATTGCCTTAATCGTATCATTTATTTCCATTTTTGCGGAATATTTGACTGGATACAGTGAAGAATCGCCCATAAATGTAATGGTGAGCCTAATAAGCAAAGGGATATTGACTATATTCGAGGTAGGAATTCAATTCTTATTTTGGATCACGCTTGTATTTGTTATTTTAGAGAGAACAGACAAAGGTCATAATGGTCAGCCATTAACAGCAACATTTAAAAAATGGACACCGGAAGATTTGAAGGATATTCCGTACATTCCTAAGAAAAAAACAATTTCAAGGATTGAGATATTTGGAAGCTTACTGTGGATTGGTATATGGGCAACACTTTATTTCTATGCGGAGCGATTATTAGGTGTTTATACTGGTAGTTTAGAAGGTTTAAAACTAGTTGCTCCAATGTTTAATCAAGAGATTTTGTTGCGATATTGGCCACTGATCGTAATCGTGATTGGTCTTGAATTAACTTTCGTACTCTACAAATTAATTAAGGGGCAATGGACAAAGAAAATGGCGGTTTTTAATACAGTACAAGAAGTTGTTGGGGCCGTTGCGTTTATCATTATAATTGGAACGCCAAATTTACTAACCTTAGAATTTATTGACTATATGACGGAGTTATTTTCAATATCTTCAACTCAATTTATGTCTTTAATTATTGGTGGAGGGATTTTCATATTACTTATATCTTCGGCAATGAGCATTTTCGATGGATTTCGGAAAGCGAAGATTGGTTGATTTGACGAGGAATTTATACACTTTTACATTTGTAGAGGTGTTTTTTAAATTTTTACTTTAAATTTAACATCGTCTTCAAAGTGGATGGTGAAAAATAATGGTAAATGGATGGTGAAAAAAAGCTCTTTCTAATTTATACTGAATATTTGAATGAATCATTAAGCTGAAAAAATTACTCTGTTCAATAATGGGGGTTAACTATGAATCTGCTAATTGTGATCGTGTTGCTGATCTTGATTGCCGCTTTATTGGGAACGTTATGGCTAACGAGAAGAAGCGATGAAGATTATCGAGGCTCTACAAAAAAGAATACAAAGAATTTAACCATTATTTATGCTGTTGTCATTCTTCTTTCGTTAGTTGCTTTAGGATTATATATCAGTATCTTCCACTAAAGGGTATGGAATATTTATTCATCATTATTAACTTGGGATAATATCATCAACGCTTTTGCAAAGGAATGGTGATAAATGACTTGGGAACCAAACCGAGCATCGAAGAAGCCACTATATAAACAAATAGCTGAATATGTTGAAAATAATATTGCGGATGGGGCTTTTCCATCAGAAAAATCGTTGCCTTCAGGAAGAGTTTTCGCAAAGGAACTGAAGGTAAACAGGAGTACCGTTGTCGCTGCATATGATGAACTTCAAGCAGGTGGATTCATTCAAAGTATTCAAGGAAGCGGTACGATGATTAGCAAGGATATTTGGAGGGGTACAAAAAAGCGTATTCCAAGCTGGCATCGTTATATTGAATCGGGTCCCTTTTTACCAAACTTACCAGTTACGCAAAGATTGCGCAGAGAAATGGAAGAGAAGAATTTAATCAATTTAGCGAGTTATGTCCGCTTTACATATGCGAGAGCGAGGGTAGAAGAGATTAGGGAAGGTGTTAGAAGATTTGCAGAAGCTCTTACATCTTTAAAAAAGTGAAAGTAATAGGGAAATTAAAATGGAGGTGAGTATAATCAAATGTTTACGAATGTGCAATTGCAAGATTTAATTGCAGGGAAAGCGATTGGGGATAAATTTCCTTATGATACTGGTAATGAGCAAGAAATTGAAGCGCATATAAGGAGGTTATTCCATCGCATTAATCGAATTCCACATATCATCTGTGAAGCAGAGTGGAATCATTTTGGAAGTGGATACGCTCCTTTTGTTGAATTCTTTTGCTATACGAAAAAAAATGTAACAGTCGAGAGTGAAAAATACGGAATTCGAAAGGAAAAGACAGAAGGAATTATCATTGATATCTGTCGGTTAGCGCCTGTTGCGATCATGGGAGAAGATGATCGTTCAAAAACGATACGGATCAAATCAAATGAAGTATTAAGCGGTGGATACGGGTCGATCATTAGTGCTTCAAATCAATTGTTTTTAAGAGAAGAATTTCATGAACTTGGAAGACAATTAAAACTAGCGTTAGAAGAGTATGAGTACGCTCTTCTTGAATTTGAACAGATTAGCGCACCATTGCCATTTCAAGCAAACATTCCAACCATATACAAGGAACCGGGAGATTATATCATTATGGATGCTATTTTTTATTGGGAGGACTAAATGGCAAAATGGAGAGCTAAATAGATTACGATGATTCTATAAGTATAGGAGTGAGCCGGTGTTGATCATTTTATTGATTATGCTGCTTGTTTCGGGTATCGTTTTATTTGTTTGTGGGTATTACGCAGCTGTTATAAGAATGAAATTAGGAAGAAATGTTTTACTTGCTGTGCCTATTGTTCTGGCTATCTTTATGCTCAATGTGATGATGGCTTTAGTAGAGTTATCTAAATCACCAAACTGGCAATGATGAAAAGGAGATTAATAGATGTGAACGATACACTTTCGAAATCGTGGTTTCCTATCAATGATCTAAACCTACAAAATATAGCAAGTGGCATGGTTGCTGGGATTTTTATCATCACTGGTCCATCCATATTAATATTGGAAGCAGCAGCTAATGGAGGATTTACAGATTTTCAAACATCATTATGGATGTTTTCTGTATATGTTTTTGGAGGTCTATTCGGAATTTTCCTTCCACTACATTATAAGATTCCGATTGTTGGTGGACATAGTCTTACTGGAGTTGCTTTTCTTGTGACGGTGACACCACAGTTTAGCTTTCAACAGCTAATAGGAGCCTACGTAGTTTCAGGAATTTTGATGTTTATCATCGGTGCTCTAGGTGTCTTTTCTAAATTTGTACAATTGATTCCTAAAGAAATCATTTCAGCTATGCTAGCAGGGATGATTATGAAATATATGGTAAATTTTGTTGTTTCTGCAAATCAATTATGGCTTGTGGGAAGTTTATCAATAATAACGTTCCTTGCTTTTAGTAAATGGAAATTAAGAATTCCGCCTGTAATCGCAGCGATTGTGGTTGGTTTTGTCGTCATGCTGTTATTTTATCCTTTAAATAAGACGGGCTCTTCATTTGATGTATTAATACCGAGTATACAAACTCCCGAGTTTAATCTTGTTAGTATTCTTTCCGTCTCAATTCCACTTGCCCTTCTCATATTAAGCAATGATGCTGCAGTTGCAATTGGTGGATTACAGCAAAAAAACTATCAAACTCCGATCAATAAACTTGTCTCATTTAGTGGGATTTTTTCGATCTTGACTAGTTTTTTTGGCGGCCAATCAGCAAATGCGGCTGGAATGGCAACAGTGATCTGCGCAGGGGAGGAAGCTGGTCCAAAAGAAAAAAGATATATGGGGGCAGTAGTTACGGGAATACTTCTCCTAATATTCGGTCTGTTTTCTTGGAAACTGATTCCTATGATTCAAGTATTACCGCAGGAGTTTATTGCAGTAGTTGTTGGTTTCTCTCTTATTGGAGTGTTTGGAAATAGTTTATATCAAAGCTTTGCAAAGGAATCGATGAAAATGAGCACCACATTTGCTTTCATTATCGCATTTTCAAACATTTCCATTATGAATATAAGCGCGCCTGTTATTTCACTTCTTATCGGAACTTTTGTTGCCTATTTTGTCGAAACTGATTTGAAAATAAGTTCATGATTTTTAATTTAAGTTTAATAGATGGTTTTGGAAAAAATATATGCGAGAGTGTTCTAAAAGCTGTTCATTTAGAATGCTTTTTTTTTATCAATTTTTAGAATCTCAAAATGTAACCGCTTTATGTTAAAAAAACGAACAAAATTTTTGAAAAAGTATAAAAAATTCTAATAATTTATATTGATATTAATTCAAAAAGTGGTATTATTATAACAAATTACAAAATTCGTAACAGTGGTTCTATTATAGAACCAGAAAGAAGTGGAGATGAAATGACTTCAAAAACAGTAAGTAAGGCTTTAAGTGTACTGAATTCTTTCACGTCTGAAAACCCGTCTTGGGGGCTGCGAGAACTTGCACGGCATTTAGATATGAACCATACGGTTGTTTATCGGTTGCTCAGTACTTTGGAAGAGGAAGGGTACGTATTTCACAACCCAGATACACAAAAATATGAACTTGGCATAAAGTTAATTGAACTTAGCAATGTGGTCGAGGAACATCTAAAATTTGCCGAATTGATCGAGCCGATTATGAAAAAAATCGCTTTACAAACAGGTGAAAGTGTTGTGTTTACCATTCTGGACAATGAAGAAGGAGTTTTCTTGAAAATCGTTGAGAGTGAACAGCAAGTGAGATTTGCAGAATCAGTAGGAAAGAGAAGTCCTTTATATATTGGGGCATCACATAAAGTGATTTTAGCTTACCTGCCTGAGGAAATTCAGAATCGAATTATTGATGAGGGATTAAATAATAATGCGCAACAAATTGAAACGAAAGAAGCTTTTTATGAAGTACTTGAAAAAATCAAACATCAAGGCTGGTACTATACTGCCGGAGAAACCTTTAATGATGTTGCCGCTATATCCATTCCTCTATTCGATCATAAAAAGAATATTCTCGGATCAATATCTGTGGCTGGGCCAAAATATAGAGTAACGATAGAGGAAACAGAGAGAATGTTAATTAGTTTACAAGAAAACTATCAATCTTTGAGTTCTGTATTAAGAAAATCCTTTTTTCCATCGAGAAGAAAGTTTTTAATGAATTCCCTATCTTAAGTGGAAGGAGGTAATTGTATGGACAAGATTTTAGAAGTAAAAGATCTTGTTGTTGGTTACAAAGGAAAAAATGGATTTGTCAGAGCAGTTGACGGTGTATCCTTTGATATTAATAAAGGAGAAACGATTTGTATTGTTGGAGAGTCTGGAAGTGGTAAAAGTGTTACATCAATGAGTATTATGCGACTAGTTGAATTTGAAAATGGGAAGATCTTAAATGGAGAAATTTCATTTAAAGGGGAAAGCCTAACGACAAAAAAAGCGGATGAAATGAGAAAAATACGGGGTTCGAAAATATCGATGATCTTCCAAGAACCATTAACGGCCCTTAATCCAGTATTCACCATTGGAAAGCAAATTTCCGAGGCGATTTTATTCCATCATAAAATTGGCAAAGAAGAGGCTTGGAAAGAGGCAGAAAAACTTGTTCGCCTTGTCGGAATATCAGATCCTGAGGGGAGATTAAAACAATATCCACATGAATTGTCCGGGGGAATGAGGCAAAGGGTAATGATTGCGATGGCATTAGCATCCGAACCTGAATTATTAATTGCTGATGAACCAACAACGGCCCTTGATGTAACGATAGAGGCGCAAATTTTAGAGCTATTACGAAATTTAAGGGAAGAAAAAAAGATGTCGATCATGCTAATCACTCATGATATTGGAGTGGCTGCGGAAATGGCGAATCGAATTATCATTATGTACGCAGGAAAAATAATGGAAATTGCTAATACGCTTGATATATTTGAACAACCTTTACATCCTTACACGAAAGGTTTGCTAGAATCTGTGCCTAAGATGGATGGGCAAAGAGGGGTTCCCCTTAAATCGATCAATGGCTCTATTCCAAGTTTGAATGAAATTCCAGATGGGTGCCGATTTTCACCAAGATGCCCTTTCGCCACTGAAAAATGCCATCAAGAAGCTCCGGCAATGGAAACAAGAGGAGATAGACAAGTTGCTTGCTGGCATGTAGATTATCTTCTTGAACATAGCCTGCTTGATGTGGAAGAGGAAGGAGAGATTTCCATTGAATCATAGCCAAGAGGAAACATCTGCTGCTACGAAAGAACCGCTTCTAAAAATAGAAAACTTGAAAAAGCATTTTTCAATTAAAGGAGGTGGAATGTTTAATAGCAAAAGGAAAATCGTCAAAGCCGTAGATGATGTATCCTTTCATATTTATAAAGGAGAAACATTGGGACTTGTTGGAGAATCAGGGTGTGGAAAGTCTACTTTAGGGAGAAATATCTTACGGCTACAGGAACCGACAGAGGGAAGGGTATTTTATAAAAATACGAATATATTAGAGCAAAACAATCGTGAACTCCGTAAACTTCGTAAAGAGATGCAAATTATTTATCAGGACCCTTTTGGTTCCCTAAATCCTAGATTTACAATTGGCCAGATTATTGGTGAGATGTATGAAATTCATGGAATCGCAAGTGGTTTGGAAAAAGAGGCAAAAGTAAAGGAAATGCTTGAACTTGTTGGGCTAGACCCGAGCCGATACCACAGCTATCCCCATGAATTCTCTGGAGGGCAAAGGCAGAGGGTAGGAATTGCGAGAGCACTTGCTTTAAATCCAGAATTTGTCGTTGCAGACGAACCAGTATCAGCTTTAGATGTTTCTGTACAATCGCAGGTCATTAATTTACTTATGAAGCTAAAAAAAGAACTTGGTTTAACGATGTTGTTTATTGCCCACGGGCTTAATGTGGTCAGGCATATATCAGACCGGGTTGGCGTCATGTATCTTGGAAAGCTGGTAGAGCTGTCCGAAACAGATAATATCTTTGATCATCCTGCCCATCCCTATACAGCAGCTTTATTATCAACAGTCCCAGAGGCTGATCCTAAATTAAGAAAAGTAAGGATTGTTTTAAAAGGGGAGGTGCCATCTCCAGCTAATCCTCCATCAGGTTGTCGATTTAGGACAAGATGCCCATTGGCTACAGAACTTTGCGTGCAAGAAGCTCCATCATTAAAGGAGATTCGTGATGAACATTTTGTTGCCTGCCATTTTCCTTTAGAAAAAGGGCAATCGTTAAAAGAAGCAATAGAGTTATTAAACAAAGAAAAAATTGCAAATTAAATTGATTGAATCTTCGGATTTATAAAAAAGTAAAGGGGTTTATGAAATGACAAAGACGATTAAGCAAGGAAATCAAAAAATCTATGATGGATATAAATCATTTCAATACTTAGAACCTGGAACCGACTATAAGGAGTTCAAACTATCAAAAGAAAACGATCGTGTAGAACCTTACACATATCCTGTATCAGAAACTCAAGAAGAAACGGTTCAGCAAATACTAGAGGAAGACTATATCATTTCTATGCATGAGCATACATTTGTGATGCCAGAGAAACTAGAAGAATTTTATGAATTTAGACATCATGGTCGTGATTGGACAGGCTTTGAGGCATTAAGTCAATCAGGGTTGGATGTGATTTTTGAAAATTTCATGGATGGAACAGCGATGATTACGTCGAAAGCTGGCTGGAAATGGTCAGATGTTATTCATGATATTGGTATTCGTTTCAGTGATATTGCTCATCAGGATATGGTCATTAAAGCGGAGCGCATTTCCGATTTATATCGTGCGAAGAAAGAGAGGAAAATTGCCTTCGTTGGAGCGTTAGAATCTTGCACAATGATTGAAAATGAGCTTGATAGATTAGACATTTTATATGGTTTTGGTATTAGAACAATGGGAGTTGTTTATTCTGAGGCGAATCAATTGGGTTCTGGTTTAAGGGAACCTAATGACGGGGGTTTGACCGTTTTTGGAAAGCAAGCAGTTAGACGGATGAATCAGCTCGGGATTACGATTGACGTTTCACATGCTGGAGATAAGACGTCATTAGACACCATTGAAGCAAGTGAAAAACCAGTTACGATTAACCATGCTGGAGCAAGAGCATTATGGGATACGAAACGTCTAAAGCCAGACGATGTTATAAAAGCTTGTGCAGAAAAGGGAGGGGTAATCGCAATTGAGGCAGCACCACATACAACGATTACGCCCAATAACCTAACTCATAGCATTGAATCTTACATGGAACATTTTGAATATGTTGCAAACTTAGTAGGTATTGACCATGTTGCATTTGGCCCTGACACTCTTTTTGGTGACCATGTGGGAATCCACGATCTTTTATCAGGCCAGCTTTCTATCAAAAGTTCACATGGAGCAAACAGCTATCCGAAAGTCGAGTATGTGAAAGGCCTAGAGAATCCTGCTGAATGCTTTCCGAATATTATTCGCTGGTTAGTTAAAAAAGGTTACAGCCGTGAGGATATTCGAAAAGTTGCAGGGGCGAATATTTTGAGAGTGCTTGAAGCTACTTGGGCAAAATAATTATCTTTAGAGAGGATAGATAGAGATGAAAACAAAAAAATGGAGATTTATGAGTGTTATTTTAGTATTCTTCCTCCTTCTTGCAGGATGTTCTTACGGAGGAGATAGCTCAAATAGCAGTGGTGAACAAAGTGAGGGAGAAGGAACAGGAAGTGATCCTAAAAAAGGTGGAAAAGTTTCCATCCCGATCGTGGCCGATCCAACGTTTAACCCGTGGCATCCAAATGCTTATGCTGAATCGAATGTTGTAAACAGAGTTTTATTTTCTGGACTAACACAACCTGGAAAGGATTTAGCACCTTCACCAGATTTAGCAACTAAATGGGAAACATCAGATGATGAATTAGAATGGACCTTTTATTTACGAGATGATGTTTTATGGCATGATGGAGAAAAGTTTACAGCTGAAGATGTTGCATATACGTTTAATGAAATAGTCTTGAATGCTGAGCTTGGAGCGAATAATTCATCTTACTTCCAAAAGGTGAAAGAGGTTCAAGTAGTGAATGATTATGAGGTTAAGTTCATTATGGAAAGCCCTGTTGCAGCGCTACCTGCTTATTTAAGCTTCAACACGGAGATCGTCCCGAAACATATTTTTGAAGGCGAGGATCCTTGGGAGTTAACATCCTTTAACAAAGTGAATCCAGTGGGAACAGGGGCATATAAACTGAAGAGTTATACTTCAGGACAAAGTGTAGTATTAGAGAGAAATGATGATTTTTATGGAGATGTTGGTTTACTTGATGAAATTGAATATAAGGTATTACCAGATGTAAATACACATGTCGCCCAAATTTTAAGTGGTGAGCTTTCCATCTTTGCTCTCGATGATTTGGCATCGATCGAGCGAATTGAACAAGCAGAAGGAGTAAGTGTCTTTGGTAGAGAGACTCCAAGATTCTTTTGGATCATTGTCAATCATGAAGAAGAAAAATATCAAGATAAGCGAGTGAAGCAAGCTATCCTTCATGCAATTGACAGACAAAATATCATTGATACGGTACTAAAAGGATATGGAACGATTGCTGATGCGGGAATTGCTCCAGCGCTTGAAGAGTATTATACAGACGATGTCGCACGATATGATTATGATCCTGAAAAAGCGAAAGAGCTTCTTGCTGAAGCAGGTTGGACCGATACAGATGGGGACGGAATTGTTGACAAAGATGGAGAACCGTTTTCAATCGATTTTAAAATTGGTATTCAAGGTGATTTAGAGGCTGTTTCGCAAATGGTACAACAGTATCTGGTAAAAATTGGTCTTGATGTCAAATTAAATGCGATGGAATGGAACGCTATGATTCAGGATGTTGTAGTCAATCGTAATTATGAAATGAGCTTAAATTGGTGGAGATATCCGGCGGACCCTGATTTATCTGCGTATATGCATTCGGCAAATGTGAAAGGAAATAATATTCCACATTATCAAAATCCTGAGTTAGACAAGCTATTAGATCAAGGAGCTCAAACAAGTGATGTAGAAGAGCGTAAAAAGATTTATATTGAAGCGCAGAAACTAATGGCAGAGGAATTACCGTATATCTTCCTTTGGTATCCACAAGAAGCACAAGTGCGGATTGACAAACTTAAAGGTGTTCCAGATTTAGCGTTTGGAGATGCACTTCACTATATCCATGAGTGGTACATTGAAGAATAGAATAAACGAATGAAGGGGTGGAGGTGTGCGTAATGCACACTTCTATTCCTAATAAGAAGTATTCAGGGGGCGATGAAGTGCTTAGATTTTTACTAAATCGATTAGGACAAAGTGCGATTCTACTTTTGATCGTCACGATCATCACTTTTTTTCTAATCAATCTAGCTCCTGGTGGTCCAGCAAGCACGATGAGAATGGATGCATCTCCAGAGGAAAGGCAAGCAATGGTGGAAAAGTTAGGATTAGATCAGCCCATCCACATTCGCTATATTGATTGGATAACGAATGCTCTTAAGGGTGATCTCGGTGTTTCTTTTACATCAAGTGAACCGGTTGTTCAACGAATTGCAGAACGTCTTCCGTATACGATTGAGTTAACAGTATTTACAATAATTCTCTCGATTACGATTGGAATATTATTTGGGGTCATTTCAGCTATAAAGCGAGGAAAGGCTCAGGATCATGTCATTAATTTCTTTAGCGTCCTTGGCTTATCAGTTCCTGCGTTTTGGCTTGGACTCATGCTCATTCTTTTATTTTCTATTAACCTTGGATGGCTGCCATCTTCTGGAGTTGGTGCTCGTGGTGCGGATTTTAATTTCTGGGGCTGGATTTCTCATTTAATTATGCCAGTACTAATTTTAACAACTACTGTTCTTCCTAATATTGTTCGCTTTACCCGCTCTTCAATGCTGGAGGTTATATCTCAAAATTATATTCGTACTGCTCGCGCAAAAGGGGCTAAAGAATCAATCGTTTTATATGTACATGCACTGAGAAATGCATTAATTCCAGTAGTTACAATCATTGGTGTACTAATTCCAAGACTTCTAAGCGGAGCTGTTATTACCGAAGCGATTTTTGGATGGACAGGGATTGGGACACTTATTTTAGAGGCGGCAAGAGGAAGGGATTATCCACTCGTAATGGGGGTTACAGTAGTTATTACAGTTGTTGTTGTGCTTTGTAATTTGATTGTAGACCTTATTTATTCTCGTATTGATCCACGCGTTAAAAATGTATAAATAATGGGGGTGGGAAAATGGAGGTATCAACAAATCAAGATTATGGAAGCAAAACAATGACAAAAGCAAAGCAAAGTAAAGACACGATCTTTACGCGATTAAAACAAAATAAGATCGCTTATTTTTCATTATGGTTCCTCATATTCTTACACCTAATCGTTTTTTTAGGACCCATTTTTTGGACGGTTAATCCAGAAGAATTGCAGGAAGTCGGCTCTTTAGCAGGCTGGTCTTTACAGCATCCCTTTGGAACAGATGATCTAAGTAGAGATGTTTTTGCAAGAATGCTTCACGGTGGAAGAGTTACTTTGCTAGTCGGATTGGCAGCTATGTTGTTTGCTTTACTGATCGGGACATTGGTCGGAGCGTGCGCCGGTTATTTTGGCAAATTTGTTGAATCAGTCTTAATGAGGATAACGGAAGCAATGATGGCGATCCCTAACTTTTTCTTTGTTCTCGTTGCATTAACAGTTCTTGGTACAAGCCCAGTCATGGTCGTTATCGTCATTGCCTTATGCGGCTGGATGGAAATTGCCAGGGTTGTTTACGGTGAGACATTAAAGTGGAAGGAATACGAGTTTGTAGAAGCGGCTAATGCATCGGGGGCAAGAAGTATTCGGATCTTAACGAAATACATTATTCCCCAAATCATACCATCTATTATCGTTTCAGGTACATTAACAATTGCAGCGGCGATTTTGACGGAAAGTGCAATTAGTTATTTAGGGTTGGGGATTCAGCCACCTACTCCGACATGGGGAAATATGCTGCAAAATTCACAGCAATATATTTGGACTGCACCTGTATTAGGAATATTACCAGGAGCAGCGATAACCATTGTTGTTCTTGCCTATAATTTCTTAGGTGACGGTCTGCGTGATGCGCTCGATCCAAAATATGTAAAGAAATAACGAAGGGAGCTAAATATTTTGTTTATAACGATTAATGATAATCAATTATATTACGAAGTTCATGGGAATCCTGATGGAGAAACAATCTTTTTTATTCATGGTGCACCTGGATTAGGGGATTGTCGCAGTGATATTAAAGCATTTTCACCTCTTGGTGATCAATATCGATTGATATTTATGGATATGAGAGGATCGGGACGTTCTGAAGGAAAACCACCCTTTACCCATGAACAGTGGACTGCCGATATCGAAGCATTGAGAAAGGAACTCGTTGGCGCGCCAATCAAAATATTAGGAGGTTCATATGGCGGCTTTCTTACCCTTGAATATGTCCTTAGGTATCCTGATAGCGTGACCCATGTTTTACTAAGAGACACTGCTGCCAATAGTGAATTTGATCATCTTTCCGTTGATCAAGCACTGGAAAGCGATTTGCCTGGGATTACAGAAGCAGGAATTCGCCGCCTTTTCGATGGAAAAGTAGAGTCAAATGAAGAATTAAAAGAGATGTTTACCGCTATTCAACCACTTTATACAGTGAAATTTGATGAAGAGGCCGTTAAAAAGAGAATCGATTCGATTTATTATCGGTATGAAACTCATAACTATGCCTTTAGATACAATAAGCCGAATTTTAACTTAGTTCCAGATTTGCACAAAATATCAGTCCCTACACTTGTTACAGTCGGGAGACATGATTGGATTACGCCGGTTGTTTGCTCTGAGTTAATTGCTGAAAAAATTCCAAACTCAAAGCTTGTAATTTTTGAAAACAGTGGCCATTCCCCGCAAAACGAGGAGAATGAAAAATATTTAGAGCTAGTCCGAGAGTTTTTGCAAAATAACTCCTAAAAAGGAAGAAGCCGAGCTAGAGAGAACTAATATGAAGGCAAGTAAATCGTAGCCACTCTTTTAATACTCTAGCTCCTATTTTCTTTTTTGGGAAGTTGTTTAATACTTGAGAAATTTAATGTGTGAATCTTGTTTTTTCCGAATAAGCAAAAATGGATGTAAGCGCTTTGGACAATAAAATCGATTAGGCTTATGAACTGATTATTTAATGATGCAAGAATGAAGCGAATATATTCAGGCTCTAATCAATCGACTAGGGATTGCTTGTGTTCAATAAAAAGCTCGTTTCAAATGAACTCTAGCATTCTAAAGTGTCTCCTCCATCGGTGAATATTGAACCAGCTGCAGAAAATATACAATTAAATTATAGATATTCGAATAAAGGTAGTTTTCCTAATTTTAGTCATGGGTTGGGGGTATTCCCCTTTCATGGCGTTCAGTTCCCCATGTTCCAATTGCTAAAGTATCAAAAAAATTGTTGCCCACCACGCACCTTCCCCTTATGGAATAAACATACAAAAAACAGAGGATAGAACAGGAAGAAACGTACCTGTTTTATATAGATTAAGCAATTATATTTTTCAACAGGAATATCTCCCAACCGGATTAGATAAATCAAATTTGCACATCAGACAGATTTTCGCTCAAAAGAGAAAAACATAGCTGTGTTTAGCCGTCAGGACTATCGTTTTTCGCATGTATACCGCTTTTAAAGATAAACAACAGCAAGTTCATCATGAATATCGTAATGAAACTATATTCTTTTCAAGTCAGTTCGTCTGGACAATGATGAATTTGACTTGGCTTCATAAAGAAATCATGAAGGATATGAGGAGGAGCATATATGGCCAATTTTAGTATAGAAAAAGAAGATTTTACAGAGGAAGAAATTCCTTTTAATATGAGAGCAGTTGTGATTCGTGAGCATGGCGGACCTGAGAAGCTCAAGATCGAAGAGATTCCGATCCCAAAGCCAGGTGAACATGAGGTTTTAATTAAAGTAGAAGCAACAGCATTAAATCACCTTGATATATTTGCTCGAGAGGGGTTAAAAGGACCAGGTGTGCCAAAGTTAACGTTACCACATATTTCTGGTGTCGATATCGTTGGTCGTGTTGTTAAATTTGGGTCAACCACATTAAATTTAGTGAACAGCTTTACAAAAGGTGACCGGGTTCTTATAAACCCATCCTTTGGCTGTGGAGAGTGCCAGTTTTGTAGAGCTGGTGAACCGAGCATGTGTCCAGATTATAAAATTATTGGCGAACATTTATGGGGAGGATTAGCAGAGTATGTAGTCGTTCCTGTTAAAAATATTATTCCCATCCCTGACCATATTCCATCTGTGACAGCAGCGGCTATTCCGGCAGTCTATACGACAGCTTGGAGGGGAGTAGTCAATGTTGGACAAATAAAGCCTTCTGATACGGTTTTGATAATTGGGGCATCCGGCGGTCTTGGCTCTGCCCAATTAGATATAGCAATTGCAGCTGGGGCAACAGTTATTGGGATAGCAAGCAGTGAGGAGAAAAGAAAAAGATGTCTCGAATTAGGCGCAATGGCAATGTTTGATTCCAATGGTGATTGGCTCAAGGAAGTAAAGGAATGGACAACAGGTGCAGGGGTTGATATCGCATTCGATTCAGTCGGGAAGCCTACATTTATGAAAAGTTTAAATAGCTTAAAAATGGGGGGAAAGCTAGTGCTGTCTGGAGCAACAGCAGGTGATTTCCCTGAAATTAGCATTCGAGAAATTTACCAATGGCATCGCCAAGTGTTAGGGGCACCAATGGGTAATTGGGAAGATTTCTTACAAGTAACCGAGCAGGTTTGGCAAGGAAAGTTAAATCCTCAAGTAAGTGCTGTCTTTCCATTGGAAAAAATCGCTGAAGCCGAAACTTTATTAGAGAACAGAAATCACTTCGGGAAAATCGTGATTAGAGTGAGTTAAACTGGCTTAACATCATTGCTGATGAAGGCAATAAATAAATTGATGACAAAAACGGCTGGAAGTTTTCGCTCCCATTTGTTCATCGATTAATTGTAAGGATGACTTTCCGTTATTTGATAGATAGTATCCATGCCTTTAATGAGGAGAAGCAAGGAAATTGAGATGCTTGTTTTGAAGAGCACCCCTTGTTATGACGTTTTCAGTACCGTCCGATAGGACAAATTGGCCAATAGTATATCATTTCTGTACATAAGGAAATCTCTCTTTAGGTCAAACTAGGTATGCGACCAATGAAAACCAAAAGAGAGGTTTTCTTCTTTTTTGTTAAAGGGTGCGTTCCTATTGAAAGAAAAGTTTAATAATGAATAGATCATGATAATATATCGATTCATTTGGTTAAATGCAAGTATAGATAATGATCAATTTTTGAAAAAACGATGCTTGTAATGATATTCATTATGATGTATTATGAAAATATAAGGATGTATTAATAATACATCATGATGTAAAGGTATTCATTTTAGAGGTGATAGGGAAAAATGAGTAAAAGTTTCATTGATAAAAAGTCAAAGCAGCCACTGTATAAGCAATTGAAAATGTTGTTGATGCGCTATATCGAAGAAAATCTGTCAGAAGGAGATTCTCTACCAATTGAATCTGAAATCGAAAAGCTTTACGGGGTCAGTAGGGCTACTGTTAGAAAAACAATTGATGAACTAGTTTCTGAAGGTGTGGTTAAAAGAATACAAGGAAAGGGAACTTTTATTCAATCAAAAAAAATAGTTCAAACTGCGGGAGCGATTACGAGTTGGACAGAAGAAATGCGACTTAGAGGAAAAGAAATTCACACTGATAATACATTACTTCTTGAATTGGAACCTTCTCAAAAAATAAGAGAAGAGTTAAAACTAACTCCCAATGAGAAAGTCATTTGCCTCAAGCGCACACGCTATTCTGATGGCGAACCTATTGCGATCATGATTAATTATATGCGTGGGAAGTTTATACCTGGCTTTCTTGAAAAAGGTCTGCAAAGAGAATCATTATATGAAACTTTGGAAGAAGAATACAATATTCGACTTGAGAAGGCTTACGAACGCATTCAAGCAAGAGTTGCTACTGATTTGGAAGCAGTTGAATTGCAAATTCCACCGGAATCAGCCTTGCTACATTTAACTAGGGTGTCTTATTTAAAGGATGGAACTCCATTCGAATTAGTTGAAATGTCGAACCGTGGAGATCGATATCAATACCATATTGAGTTGAATGGGAGGAATAAAATAAAACATATCAATTAAGTTTACAGCGAGCTTTGATATTTGAAAAATCTTACTTGGCCATTGATTAACTTAGAAAGGGTGACTTAACATGCTTACATTAACTGAAGGGTTAATTGAATTGGATGTAAAAGCAAAAGATGCAGAGGATGCAATACGAAAAGCAGGTCAGTTATTAGTAAACGAAGGATTAGCAGAACAATGCTATGTAGACGCAATGGTCAAGGGATTTAAAGAAGTTGGGCCATATATTGTAGTGGCTCCAAACATTGCCTTTCCCCACGCACGACCAGAACTTGGTGCAAAAGAAAAGGGAGTGTCGTTAATCAGATTAAGTCAACCAGTCGTATTCGGGCACCCTACCAATGATCCTATATCACTTGTCTGCGCCCTTTGTGGAACTGATAGCGTGAGCCATATCCAAATGTTACAGGCACTTGCAGATGTATTGAGAGATGAAGAAAAACTAAATGTAATTATGAACATAGCTACTTCAAAAGAAGAAATCCTATCAATTATATAAAAGGAGTGTTAACTATGAAAATAGTCACAGTTTGTGGAATGGGATTTGGAACAAGCCTAATGTTACTGATGGATATTCAGTCGATTGCCAAGAAACATGGATATGAAGTTCAAGGAGAAGCTGTAGATTTAGGTTCTGCTAAAGGAAAGGTTTGTGATTTTATGGTGGCTTCAAGTGAAATATCAGCAGAGCTTAACGATGAGTCAGTAGAAGTGATTTCGATTAATAATTTACTAGATAAGGATGAAATCGAAGCGAAAGTAATGCCGATTATTCAAAAGCTACATCAAAGGGGGTAGGGAAATATGCTTGATATTATTGTAAACGTTTTAAGCAATCCAGCCATTATTCTTGGAATTATTGCACTTGTCGGATTAGTAGCCTTACGAAAAACAGCATCTGATGTTATTAAGGGAACATTAAAGACAATTTTTGGATTTATCATTTTACAGCAAGGATCAAATATTATTGTAGCAGCACTAGTTCCATTTAGTACGATGTTTACAGAAGCTTTTGGATTAACAGGCATTGTTGCAGAGGATAATGCTTTAGTTGCTGCCGTCCAAACCTTATTAGGAAAAGAGACAGCTCTTATTCTAGTATTTTCGTTTTTGATAAATTTATTAATCGCAAGAGTAACGAAATGGAAATATATTTTCTTAACAGGACATATGATGTTTTCTTTTGCCGGTACAATGGCAATTGTTTTTAACCAAATGGGGTTATCGAGCACGATGACGATCGTTTTAGGTTCAATTATTCAAGGGGTTTCAATGGTATTATTCCCAGCTTTATCGCAGCCATTTGTTCGCAAAATCACAGGAAAAGATGATATTGCTTTCGGTTTTTGGGGAAGTTCGTGGATTAGTCTATCTGGTTGGGTAGGCGGATTAGCGGGAAATAAAGAAAAATCTTCTGAAGATGTAAAAGTGCCCAAAACTTTAGATTTTTTAAAAGACATGAGTGTGCTCATGGGGATTGTCATGATTGTTATCTATTTGGTCACGGCATTATTCGTTGATAAAAATGTGTTAGCTGAAATCTCAGGAGGACAGGATATCGTTCAATTTTCCATTATGAATGCACTGACATTCGTTGCGGGGATACTAGTATTGCTTCAAGGGGTAAGAATGTTTCTTGGAGAAATTGTTCCTGCATTTAAAGGAATAGGGGAAAAAATCGTACCAGGTGCAAAACCAGCCCTCGATGTCCCCATTTTTTTCGCCTTTGCACCAATTGCAGTAACTCTTGGATTCTTGTCGGCTTTAGTAGGTAGCTTACTCGTAACCTTTATTTCTACAATGCTACCAGTTGTTGTTTTACCTTCTGTTATTGGATTATTTTTCATGGGCGGTGCCGCTGGAGTATTTGGTAATGCATCAGGAGGGAGACGTGGAGCAATCATATCTGGATTTTTCCTAGGGGTTTCATGGACACTGCTTGTTGCCCTTGCATATCCGCTAGTGGATATGAATGCCTATGGTGTAGAAGGTCTATGGTTTGCTTCCCCGGATGCCATTATTGTAGTAGTGATTATTCGTTTAATCGGTTTACTATTCGGAATAGGCTTATAAAGCACATACTAAAGTGAGTCGAGCAGCTATACCCTAACCTCAGCCTTTTCAGAAGTGCACAGGAATAACAAAAACGAACAATGATAGACAAAAAACATTTATATTGCGTCTAGCATTTTAAGTTCGTCGCGTACTACGATTATCTGTCGTGCTCAAGGGACTGGTTATAGCTGCTTTTTCAAAAGGAGGAACTTAAGATGGGAAAAATCAGAACAGTTTTAGGAGATATTGATGAAAATGAATTAGGATTTACTTATAGTCATGAGCATTTATGGACGTGCCCGCCACCGAATCAGAAAGATCGGGACTTAGAATTAACGGACTATGAAGCTTCTGTAAGTGAATTATTTAGATTTAAAAGAGCAGGTGGGCAAGCGCTTGTAGACGCAACAACTCTTGATTATGGAAGAAATGCTGCAAAAATGAAACAAATGGCGATTGAAACGAATGTTCATGTCGTCGCAACCACTGGATTTAATAAACATATTTATTTTCCAGCATGGGTTAATGCTCTTTCAATTGAGGAAATACAACAAAAGCTTGTTAGAGATGTAATGATCGGAATGGATGGAACAGATGCAAAAGCTGGCTTTCTTAAGTCTGGTTCTTGGGATCAATTAATACATCCTTTAGAGGAAAAAGTTACTAGAGCAGTTGCCCGTGCACAAAAAGAAACGGGAGCACCAGTCTGGCTTCATACAGAAGCGGGAACAATGGGTGAGGAGATGTTGGATATTTTAGAAGAAGAAGGGGTTGACTTAACGAAAGTTGCTGTTGGACATAGCGATCGTAATGCCGACCCGTATTATCATTTACAGCTTGCACAAAGAGGAGCTTATGTTCAATTTGATGGGGCAAGTAAAATAAAGTACTATCCTGATAGTGTTCGAATTGAACTCATTAAGAACATGATAAAAAATGGATTTGTCAAGCAACTTTTAATCTCAGCAGATATGGGGAGAAAAAGTTATCTACATGCTTATGGTGGCGGACCTGGGTTTGAGTATATTTTGAAAAAGTATATTCCAAGATTAAAAAATGAAGGAATTAGTGAAGAGGACATCAAGACAATTTTTGTTGAAAATCCAGCAAGGTGGTTAGCACAATTTGAAGGGTGATGAGAATCATGTCAGTTGACAAAGGAACAATAATTGCTATTCTTCGCGGTATTGAGCCAGAAGATGCATGTTCAATTGTAGAAGTACTACAAAAAAACGGAATTTCTTGGGTTGAAGTATCTTTAAGTGATGAAGCAAAAGGGTTGGGCTGTATTGAAAAAATCCATTCAAAATTTAAAAATACCATTCAGTTAGGTGCAGGTACGATCATCACTCAAAAACAGATTGACCAAGTTCTTGAAGCTGGAGCAAAATACATTATTACTCCCGGTTGGGAACGGGAATTGGTTCGTTATGCAAAGTCAAAAAATGTAGAAATTTTCCCTGGAGTATTCACGCCAGGGGAAATTCTTCAAGCAGTACAAGAAGACATAAATGTAGTCAAATTATTCCCAGCCAATGATTTAGGTATTTCATATATTAAAAGTCTCCGAGGTCCTTTTCCAAATGTTCATATCATGGCAGTTGGTGGCGTCGATTATCAAAATATGAAAGCTTACTACGAAGCAGGATGCTCCTCATTTGCAATCGGTAGTGATCTTGTTCCTAGAGGTGCAACAAAGGATAATTTGCAACAAATTGAAGAGAAAGCTCAACAATATACGAATCTCATCCAAGAATTAGGGAGTTGATTATATGTCAAAGGTAAAAGAAGCTATCAACATGACTAGAGATGAAGTAGAAGCAGCAATAGAAGAGTATCCAGTAGCTATTTTACCTATCGGGGCTACTGAACAACATGGACATCATCTTCCATTAGGTGTTGATATATATTTAGCAGAGGGAATATCAAAAAGAATCTGTGAAAGAACAGGGGCTCTGCTCTTACCAGCATTACCTTTTGGTTATTCCTGGGTTTGGCGTGATATACCTGGAACCATTTCTCTCCAACAGCATCATGTTGAAGCGATCATTAAAGATGTTGCTCATAGTGTCAATCGCTATGGAGTTAAGACGCTAATCATTGTTAATGGTCATGATGCTAATAATGCCAGTATGAAGTATGCAACTAGAGAATTAACCGATGAATTAGACATGAATGTCGTCTATTTATTTTATCCGGAGCTTGAGTCAATGATGGCAAAACATTGTGAATCAACGACATGGCATGGAATGATTCACGCTTGCGAATTAGAAACGTCCCTTATGCTTGCCCTAAAACCAGAGCTAGTAGATATGTCGAAAGCGGTTAGGGAGTATCCAGAAAAACCAGCTTTATATGGGAAATCTTCAATCTCATTAGGTGAGCTAAGCAAGAGTGGAGTTTACGGTGATGCTACATTGGCTAGTAAAGCAAAGGGTGAAAAGCTATTGGAGAGTTTCGTCGAAAAAATGGTTGAGCTAGTCAATTCTGTATCAGAAAATGGCAAATGATTAAATTATTTTCAAATGATAGAATGGGAGTAAGAGAAGCTGATTGTCTTTGATGATTATTGGACAAATCAGCTTTTTTGCTCTGTTTTTTAAGTGCTGGAGTTAAATGAGAATGAACCAATGAATTCCCTCGTTTCGTTTACTGCAATTATAATGAACAAGAGATAAGATTTTTTATGTTGGAGGTACCTAGATGAATATTCGAAAATTAATGGCTGATCAAGAGCCACCAATGGAATTGCTGCGATTGGCTGATCCATCCTCAAAGATCATAATCGATTATTTAGCACGAGGAGAATGCTATGTCGCAGAGAATACTGATGGAATAGTAGGTGTGTATGTTCTTCTTCCAACAAGACCAGAGACGGTGGAGTTGGTAAATGTAGCGGTTTCCGAGCATGCTCAAGGGAATGGATTGGGCAAACTGCTTGTCACAGATGCCATTTTGAAAGCGAAAGAGAAAGGCTTTAAAACGATTGAAGTAGGAACTGGTAATTCAAGCATTGGACAGTTGGCTTTGTATCAGAAATGTGGTTTTAGAATTGTCGCTGTAGATTTTGACTTTTTTACTAAACACTATGAAGAAACTATCTTTGAGAATGGAATTTGGTGTAGAGATATGATTAGACTTTCTCAGGAACTAAATTAGGAAACTGGGAGACGAGCTTTGCTGTGGATGAAACGTTGCTTATATTAAAAACCTTAGAAATGCTTATTATGAAGTTTTAAGCAATAAATTATAAAATTCTCTTGAAATTTTTAATAATGTGAAGTACTATCATATTATGTTTTATTTATTGTGAATTTATTCACATAGTAAACATTATTTTTTGAGGCAGTGTTATATATCGGTGCTGATTTTGGATTTTTTCGCAACACAACTAAAAGTTTGTGTAAAACTAAGATAATTGCTGAAAATCTTGTTGCTAGCAAACATGTTTAACAAGCCTTTTTTTTATAATATGTGAAATTAATCACAATATACAGCCGGAAATGGAACAAATAGTACAAAGAAGGAATGAAGCAGGATGAGAAAACCAAAAGTAATTATTTTAGGTGCCGGATATGGTGGTATTATTACCAGTAAAGAACTGGAAACGATTTTAAACAAAGGAGAAGCAGAAGTAACTTTAATTAATAAGCATGATTATCATTATATTTCAACACAGTTACATAAAACGAGTGCCGGAACTGCAGTTGATGAAAAAGTAGCTTTGCAAATAGCTGATTTACTTAAGAAAAATATGGTCAATTTTAAAAAGGGAATTGTTGACCATGTTGATTTTGTTAGTAAAAAGGTTATGTTAGAAAATAATGAAGTATTGGAATATGATTATTTGCTCATTGCACTCGGATTTGATGTAGATACCTTTGGAATACCTGGAGTGGAGGAGAATGCATTTAAAATTAGAAGCTTTCGCAGTTCCAAAGCGATTCAGCATCATATTATAGAGCAGTTTAACAAATATAATGAGGACGGCGATTTATCTCGTCTTACTTTTATCGTGGCAGGAGCTGGTTTCACAGGAATTGAGATGGTTGGGGAGCTAATTGATCAATTGCCAAAGCTTTGCAAAAAATATGGAATTCCTTTAGAGAATACTAGAATTGTAAATGTGGAGGCATCTGATCAAATTCTTCCATTTTTTGATCAAAAGCTAATTGATTTTACTACGGCTTACTTGAAAAAGAATCGTGTAGAGGTAGTAACATCTACAAAGATTGTCGAATGTAATAAGGAAGCCGTTATCCTTGATAATGGCTATCAAGTTCCAGCTAGAACCCTAATTTGGTCTGGAGGGGTGAGAGCTAATCGTCTTCTGGAGAAATGGAATGTACAACTTGTGAAAGGGAGAATTCCTGTAGATCAATATCTCCGTGTAAAAACACTTGAGGACGTATTTTGTATAGGGGATGCTGCTTATTTTGAAGGCGAAGAAAACACTCCTCTTCCACCAACTGCTCAAGTGGCTATACAACAGGCACAAGTATGTGGCTTCAATTTAGCAGCTGCTATTCGCGGTCATGCTCTTAAACCATTTATCTATCATCATAAAGGTACGGTTGCATCCATTGGTAGCCGTGCGGCGGTTGGTAATGTTTTTGGTGTTAAATTAACAGGACGTCTCGCATCCTTTATGAAGCAGGTTATTGAAGCGCGCTATTTATTTGTTCTCGGTGGTCCATTATTGCTGCTGAAGGAAATGTTTAATGTCAAATTTAAAAAAAGTTATGCTAAAACGGCTTCATCAAGGTAGATAATAGTAATAAGAGAGCGTTCCTAGTGCATCGTTGATGATGAGGGACGCTCTTATTTTTAGGATGATCCAAGCTATACCTTAGTAGTACTATTTAACTGTTGCAGTGGAAATCAACCTATCAGCTGAGAAAACAGCAAGAAGGTTTTCCTGATACCCATTGTCGGCAATTTGAACCTTTCACACGAGATAAGCCCATAATCGGTTAACAAAGCTTAATTTTTATGTTCAGTAGTTTGCTGACAAAGGATGTTCAGCCTGTTGATCATTCCTTTCTAGTTTGCAAACCGGGATCGAAAGAATAAAAGTTGTTCCAAAACCAACCTCGCTTTCAACCGTTATTTTTCCTTTTAATTGTTCTACTATCTGAAATGAAATGGTTAATCCGATACCGGTACCTTTGTCTTTAGTGGAATAAAAAGGAGTTCCGACTCTGGACAACTGTTCTTTTGACATTCCTTCACCGTTATCTGAGATTTTGATAATAATATAATCGCCATCATTAAAAGCGACAATTTTTAAAAGCCCTCTGTTATTCATGGCTTCGATTCCATTTTTAATAATATTGATAAAAACTTGTTTGATTTCATCAGCGTTTCCTTTTACATAAAGGGATGGTTCGATAATAGATTGCACCTCAATATTTTGTATATTCGTATAGGAAGTCATCAATTCAACAGTTTTTAATAGCTCCTCACTAATATTGATAATACGGGTCGTTTTATCATTTGGTTTTGCTAATGATAGATAGTCGTTAATAATGTCTTGAGCACGATTCAATTCAGAGAGAGAAATATTAATATATGCTAGTTGTTGTTCATTAATGTTGTCGTCTTTTTTCATTAACTGTAAAAATCCATTGATGGTGGTCATGGGATTTCGAACTTCATGTGCAACAGAAGCGGCGAGTTGACTTATGATATTAAGCTTCTCAGAGCGTTGTAGTTCCTTTTGTAGTCTAATATGTTGTTTAAACGTTTCTATGAGAAGGATGACAAGGGTTAATGTAATCCACGTAATAATTGAGAAAAGAAACATTGTTAGAAGATGTTCATATTGTTTATTATGTATTAGTGAAAAACTTCGAGTAAGAGTGATAAGCCAATAGACTACACTTATGTATAAAAAGCTCTTCTTTAACGAAAAAATTCTTAATTTATTTTTGATAAAATAAAGAATGACGGTAATGATGCCATAATTCAAAAGAGTGATTGACAAATTCGTCTGCCCTAAGAAGTGTAAGTATAGCAGCATAACAAAAATAGCTGCAATTCCCTGCCAAAAGCCGATATAAATAAAAGCAATGATGATCGGGATAATGCGAAAGTCATAAACAAAACCATTTGCATAAGACACTGGAAATGAAATTGTTAACAAAAGAATTAGAAAAGTTAGTACTAATAATATGCCTTTATGAGCTTTACTGATATAAATGTTCTTGAGGATAGCCAAAAAGTAATATAAGAGTATTGGAAATATTACAATTAATACATGATAGAGTATATGTCCAACATTTTCCACCAAAATAGAATACCTCCTCAACAACCAAGACTTCTGATTATATAGTTCTTAATTTCTACAATAACAGATATAATCCTTCAAAAGCTCTAATAAACTTACAATTTTTCCTAACGTTCGCGATTATAGCAAATCGATTCAATCGTATGGTAAGGTGGTTTCTTCTATTTGTTTACCCTATACTAGTAATTGTAATTTATTTATTTGCAATAAAGAGGTGCATGATATTTTGACTAAAAAGGATCATACTTTACCATTTGTTTTCTTAAAAACGTTAATTATTGCCATAACTGGTGGAGTGATTGCTTATTTAATCCATATTCCAATTCCATGGTTGCTCGGTTCAATGATTGCTGTTCTAATTGCCTCTAGTCTTGGATTAAAGTTATATTGGCCAAGTGCAATCAGAGATATTGCGATCGTTATTGTTGGGTATTCAATTGGATTATCGTTTACAAAGGATGCTATTATGTTTATTCTTTCTCAGCTTCCAACGATTTTTCTAAGTACAATCGTAGTGATTAGTTTTTGTGTTGGTCTAGCTTTTGTTATTTCGAAATTAACGCAATTAGATTTTCCTTCAGTTTTGATTGGCAGTATTCCTGGTGGACTTTCGCAAATGCTTCTTCTTGGTGAAGAGATTAAAAGTATAAATTTGTCGATTGTCACATTTCTGCAAGTGTCAAGATTGATTTTAATTATTATTTTTGTTCCTTTGTTCGTATTTAGTCCTTTTGTGGCGACGGAAACACCTAGAACTGTAACTTTTATCCATTCTCCAATGTTCCGCTGGGGCGATTTATTTCCCAATATCCTACTCTTTATTCCTGTCGTGATCCTGTCCATTTTTATCGCGAGGAAAATAAAACTACCGACTCCGTTTTTAGTGGGTCCTATTTTCGCAACGGCTATTATAGGGCTATTTGGCTATATCGGTCCGACTCTACCATCTACGCTTTTGGATGCTTCTCAATTAATGATCGGAGCGTACATTGGATTATTATTCGATTTAGAGCAAATCGAATATAAATTTAAAATGATGACGACAGCAGTTGCTTCAGGTGCTTTATTACTTTTTGGCTCTTGGGGATTGAGCTTGCTTTTATCTTATGTCAAAGACATATCATTTTCCACTAGTGCTCTTAGTCTTGCACCAGGTGGGATGGATCAAATGGGAATTATCGCTGCTGAAATCCATGCAGATTTGTCAATTGTAGCTGGTTATCAATTGTTTCGCTTGTTTTTTATCTTTTTTGTCGTACCGCCATTGCTGCGATGGTTTATTCACTATTTGTATCAAAAAAACTATCGTGATAGCTAAGCGAAATGAAGAATAATGTTTATTAGATTTTGTTTCATGTTGGTAGTGATTTTTCCTCACATAGCTGATTTTCAAAAAGGGGAAAAATGCAATAAAATGTTTTTAAGAAAACAATAGTTAAGGCATCGACCATGCTCGGTCTAAAGGACATTTTTTTAAGATCCGGCTAGCTTCCTGTGAAATAAACATAAACAGTAGGAATATCCAGTTTTTATACATTGACACTACATAGGCAATAGGTTATGATTCTTCTAACCTACAAAACCTATTAAAAAGGTAAGAATTATAAGGAAACTGAAATATTGTAATCAACAGGAGGGAATACATATGAATAGGAAATTTTGGGGGATTGTATTTTTGCTGGCTCTATTTGCCTTGACGGCAATCGGTTGCAGCAATAATGATAGCAAAGCTGGAAAGTCAGATGACAATTCTAGCGCAAATATTAGCTACAAAGATGAAATCGATATTGCCGTAACGGCTCAGCCGCCGACTCTGGATTCGGCGATGACTGTATCGCAAGTTGCCCTAGATATCGCAGGTAATATCTTTGAAACACTTTACACGTTGAATGAAGATTATGAACCTACGCCAATGTTAGCTGAGTCAGTGGACATTAGCGATGATGGAAAGACATATACATTTAAGCTGCGGGAAGGAATTCTATTTCATAATGGAAAAGAGATGACTTCTGAGGATGTTGTAGCTTCGATGAATCGTTGGTTAGAAAAGTCATCACGTGCAAAATCATTATTAGAAAATGCTAATTTTGCAGCTGAAGATCCGTATACGGTAGTTTTAAATTTAGAAAACGCAGCGTCGGATGTTTTGATTATTATGGCATCTCAGGCTAATTTCCCAGCCATTATGCCTAAGGAGATTATCGATTCTGCTCCTGCTGAAGGCGTAACTGAGTACATCGGAACAGGTCCTTTTCAATTTGAAGAGTGGAAGCAAGACCAATATATAAAGTTAAGTAAATATGATGAGTATCAGGCAGTTGACGAAGAAGCAAGTGGATTTGCAGGCAAAAAAGAGGTGTTTGTTGAAGATGTGTTTTATCACTTTGTGACAGACCATTCTACACGCATAGCTGGAATTCAAACTGGTGAATATGATATTGCCGATAGCATTCCAACAGAAAGCTACGAGCAATTGAATAGCATCGATGATATAAATGTGTATACATTTGTTGGAGGAACGCTGACGATGTTTTTTAACACTAACGAAGGTGTGTTGGCAGATGTAAATATTCGTCAAGCGATAAATACTGCATTTAATATGGATGAAATTTTGCTAGCGAGCTTTGTCGATGAAGAGTTGTATAGCTTAGATCCAAGTTATATGAATCCAAATCAAATTCAGTGGGCTAGTGATGCCGGTAAAGATTATTATAATCAGGCAGACCTTGAGAAAGCTAAGACACTCTTAGCGGATGCTGGCTACAATGGTGAGGAAATTACTTTATTAACTACGCAAGATTATGCTGAAATGTATACAGCCACTACTGTTGTGCAAGAACAATTAAGACAATTGGGCTTAAATGTAAAAATAGAAAACTATGATTTTCCAACTTTCTTGGAAACAAAGAATGACTTGAGCAAATGGGATATTTTTATCACAAGCAATGGTTACCAATTAACACCGCCGCAGCTATTAGCTGTTAATCCTGATTGGGCAGGATTAAATGACGCAAATGTTGCAGAGTTATTGATGCAAATTAGAGCAGCGGGTAGTCCAGAAGAAGCGAAGGCGAAGTGGGACGAATTGCAAGGATATTTATATGAAACTCTTTCTTCCACAGTTATTGGTCAATATAACAGCATTTTAGCGACAACTGATAAACTTGAAGGTTTTGAGGTATTTGAAGCTCCAGTCATTTGGAATACGAAAGTGCTCGAATAGAATTAATCCTCCATTGCTTGTTTGCGATGGAGGATTAATGCATTCTTTTTTATTATTAGCGATGCAAAAAAATGGTGAAAGAACGATTTTTGGCTCAATTAGCTTGAAGCATTGAACCGTACGCCTTTTTAGTATGACTGAAAGGGGAAAAAATGGCCAAAAATCAACACCAACATAACATAGCCTTATTTTTTAGAAAGGAGGGATTCCTTTGCTCAGTTATCTTTTCAAACGAATTTACTCGCTTATCCCAGTGTTATTTGTTGTATCAGTTGCTATCTTTCTAATTGTACATATTACTCCTGGAGATCCAGCTGCGATTATTTTAGGAATGGAAGCTACAGAAGAACAAATAGCAAGCTTGAATGAAGAAATGGGCTTGAATGAACCAATAGTTAAGCAATATTTGCTTTGGGTTGGAGGCGTTCTTCAAGGAGACTTTGGCCAATCATACTTCATGAAAGAACCTGTGCTAGACTCAATTTTGAGTCATCTGGGTCCAACTATTTCTCTAGCCATTCTAGCTGAAATTGTAGCGTTAATTATTGCCATTCCAATTGGCATTTTTGCTGCTTATCGGAGAGGCTCCTTCACCGACCATGCCCTTATGGTGGCAACTTTACTAGGAATGGCTGTCCCTAGCTTTTTACTTGGACTGTTGCTAATGTTATCATTTGGAGTTTATTTGCAATGGTTGCCTATTGCTGGATATAAGCCATTAACTGAAGGTTTATGGACACATTTGCGCTATTTAATTTTACCTGCGCTTTCATTAGGAGCCATACAGGCTGCACTTGTCGCCAGAATGACACGTTCTTCAATGCTGGAGGTTTTAAATAAAAATTATGTGAAAACAGCACGTTCAAAAGGGGTGAAAGAGCATAAAGTCATAACGAAGCATGCATTGAGAAACGCATTCCTCCCTATTTTAACGGTGATCGGCCAGTCCTTTGGTACATTGGTTACAGGAGCTGTTGTTGTTGAAACGATTTTTAACTTACCAGGTTTAGGTCAGTTGATTATTAATTCCATTGAACGTAGAGACTTTTCTGTCATTCAAGGAGTTGTTCTGTTTGTGACTTTAATATATGTATTTATCAATTTGATCGTGGATTTATTATATGGTGTGATCGATCCAAGGGTAAGGCTTGAACGCAAATAGCAAGGAGGTGAGAGAGTGGCCGCTGTAAAAGAAGTAGAGAGGGCTCGCACTATTAAAGCAAGTCTCAAAAAACAAGAACGTCAATTGTTTTTTCGTCGATTTTTTGCCAATAAATTAATGGTGATGGGCTGTTTCATATTCATCGTATTAGGGCTCATTGCTTTAATTGGTCCATTGCTCGTGTCCTATGATCCGTATGAAATGAAGGTTGCGGAAAGGTTGAATGCACCGAGCGGAGAGCACTGGCTTGGAACCGATGAATTCGGCCGGGATTTGCTTACAAGAATTGTTTATGGTGCCCAAGTTTCTATGGGGATAGGTTTAATCGTAACGTTGATTTCCTCCATTTTAGGGCTGATTATCGGTTTATATGCTATTTATTATGCTGCTCTTGATCATATTTTAATGAGAATATGTGATGGTTTAATGGCTATTCCGGGAATTTTATTAGCGATCGCATTAATGGCTGCCTTGGGTCCGTCTCCCCTTAATGTTATCATTGCTTTAAGCATTGTTTTTACTCCAAATATTGCACGGATTGTTCGTTCTTCAGCATTGGTAATTAGAGAACAGACATTTATTGAGGCGATGCATGCACAGGGAGCAAGTGCGACCCGAATTATTTGGCAACATATTGCACCAAATACAATTTCTCCGCTGATCGTACAAGCAACGTTTGTGTTTGCAGAAGCGATCATTTCAGAAGCGGCACTCAGCTTTTTAGGTGCAGGGATAGCGGCACCAGACCCAAGCTGGGGAAATATTTTACAAGCTGGAAAATTAGTTATTTTTAAGGCATGGTGGATGGTTGTATTCCCAGGTTTGGCAATCGTTTTGTCAGTATTAGGACTAAATCTACTAGGTGATGGGCTGAGAGATTTTATTGACCCGCACAGCTCAGGAAAAAAATCTAAATGATTTCTAGAAAGAAGGAGGTAAAGAATGGAGAAGAGGCCTCTTTTAGAAGTAAAGAATTTAAAAACTCATTTTCATACCGAACGTGGCCAAATAACGGCAGTAGATGGAATCACATTCCATCTGAATGAAGGCGAAATTGTAGGTGTAGTCGGAGAATCAGGCTGTGGAAAGAGCGTAATGTCACAGTCGATAATGCGGCTATACGATGAAAAATACACGGCTAAGTATGAGGGTGAAATTCTTTTTCAAGGTGAAAATCTATTAAACTTATCGAAAGCAATGATGCAGAAAATTCGTGGCAATGATCTTTCGATGATCTTTCAAGATCCACTCAGCTCTTTAAACCCTGTGTATACGATTGGTGATCAAATTCGCGAGTCTTTAATGATCCACCAAAATCTCAATAAGAGAGAAGCACAGCAAAAGGCAATTGAAATGCTTAGATTGACAGGGATCCCTGCACCAGAAAAGAGGATAAATGAATATCCGCATCAATTGTCCGGAGGAATGCAGCAACGGGTTATGATCGCGATCGCCCTTTCGTGTCAGCCCAAATTATTAATAGCAGATGAACCAACAACAGCCTTGGATGTTACGATTCAAGCGCAAATATTAGATTTAATCGCTGAGTTAAATGCTCAGCTTGGCATGGGGGTTATTTTCATCACGCATGATTTAGGGGTTGTTGCTGAAATCTGTACTCGGGTGATGGTCATGTACCTTGGTCAGATTGTGGAGGAGACGGATACGGATTGCCTTTTTTCAGAGCCGCTTCATCCATATACAAGGGGCTTGATTAAATCTATTCCACAATTGGAAGGGGAGCGTTTACAAAAGCTTTATACCATTGATGGAACAGTACCTTCTTTGCAAAAAGTTCCGCACGGGTGTCGTTTTGCCTCGCGCTGTCCATATGCAGATGAGCTTTGCAAGGAACAGGCTCCAGAATTGGAGGCCTATAGTCCAACTCAAAAGGTTAGGTGCTGGCATTACAAAGAGATCCTCAAAAAGGAGGCTGTTCATGAATCATCAAACGAATAGAACTCTCGACCCCATTTTAGAAGTTCAAAATTTGAAAAAATACTTTCCTGTTACCGGTCCATTTGGACGTTTAGGGGGAATAAAAGGACAGGTAAAAGCCGTAAATGATGTGACACTTAAGCTGTATGAGGGAGAGACCTATGGTCTTGTTGGAGAATCTGGATCTGGTAAAAGTACAACCGGGCGTACGATTTTGAGATTAACTGAACCAACGAATGGGAAGGTGTTTTTTCAAGATAAAGATATTTTTCAAGCTTCGAAGAAGGAAGTTCGCCTTTTGCGGAAAGATATACAAATGGTGTTTCAGGACCCATACTCATCTTTAAATCCGAGAAAGCGAATTGGAAAAATATTAGAGGAGCCATTAATGATCCATACCAATGTCAATAAAAACGAAAGAAGAGAACGGGTTTTTGATATTTTAGAAAAAGTTGGCTTAGGTATGGAGCATTATTACCGCTTTCCTCATGAATTTTCCGGTGGTCAAAGACAACGAATCGGGTTAGCAAGGGCGCTGGTTGTCAATCCGAAAATTGTTATTTGCGATGAACCGGTATCTGCACTCGATGTATCAATTCAATCTCAAGTAATTAATCTATTGCAGAAATTACAGGATGATTTGCATTTAACTTATCTTTTCATTACCCACGATATAAGTGTTGTCAGGCATATATCAGACCGAATTGGGGTCATGTATCTTGGAAATATCGTTGAAGAGGGTCGAAATGAAGACATTTTTGCAAGGCCTCTTCATCCTTATACACAGGCATTATTTTCCGCTGTACCGCGTACGAATCGCGCTGGAAAAAGGGAGCGAATTGTTTTGAAAGGAGAAATTCCCTCTCCATTAAATCCTCCATCAGGCTGCATGTTTCATACTCGTTGTCCATTTGCACTGGAAAAATGCCGAATCGAAGTGCCACAGCGAAAAGAGATGAAACAAGATCATTATGTTGCATGTCATTTATATGAATAACTTTTAGGACAAGTATTTGAAGGAGTGAGCTGGGTGACTGTTATTAAAAAAGAGCAAGAAAAAGTTGGTATTTATAATAATGTAGGATTTCAAGTAGAAGGAAGTTTTTCAGCGAATCTTGATGGATTAAACCCAAAAGAATTGTTTGAAGCATCATTAGGATTATGTATTACGATAGTTCTTAATCGAATGCTTGAAAGAGATGGGATTGAAGTGCAAGATGATGATATATCAATAGAAGTGAATGCGATTAAGGCGAGTGACAGTCCATCACGTTTTGAACAATGCAATGTGAACATATCATTGCCTAAGCATTTTTCTCCAGAGTATAAAAATAAGCTCGTAGTTTCGGCAGAACGTGCATGTACAATAGGGAATACACTTAGAAGAGGACTGCAAATTCAAACTGAGATAGTTGAGAAATAATGTTAGAGCCTAGAATTCTAGTGATGAATTCTAGGTTGCTTTTTTGTTAAGGATACTAAGTTTTTTCTTGTTTAGACCACTATTAAAATTGGTGTAACTACCATTACCCCCTAAAAACCTTAGTATCTCATCTAGGTTTCTTGGCTCGAAAGAACAGCACTCATAGTTTGCGCTTCCCTAAAACACGGTGAAGGCTTTATTACTTAATCCCTGTAGCAATTCCTTTGTATTGCTACTATTTTTTATGGAACAATGGCTTGGCTGAAAAACATAGCCTTTTTTCGGTACTTATGCTTTATTAGACACTCTTTTTGAGAAAACGAATATTAACTGAGATTGTTGCTTTTAGAGTGAGAAATATGTTCTAATTAATTGATGACAAATGGCCAAAGTTTACATTATTTTTATACTAATTTATATAAAAAGTTTCAAAAATGAATAAGGAGTATTTTTAATGAAGATAATCGAAGTTGAAACGCTGCCTCCAGATGATTCTCAACCGCTTGTATTAATGATTGGAAAATTTGATGGAGTTCATAAAGGTCATCAAAAGGTCCTTGAAACAGCTCAAATATACAAACAAAAAGAGGAAATTCTTGCTGTCATGAGCTTTTCAGAGCATCCACTTTGGATATTGACAGATGATGTTACATATAAGGAAAAGCTCACGCCAGAGCCGGAAAAAATCCGCTTTCTTCAAGAGTTTGGAGTACAGCGATATTATCGTATTTCATTCACAAAGGAAGATGCGAATCTTTCAGCAAAAACATTTATCCTTGAGCAAATTGCAAGCTTAAATGTGAAGCGAATCATCGTTGGAGAAGGATTTGTTTTTGGGAAAGGTAGAGAAGCTGGAATTGAGGAGCTCAGTGCATATTGCAAAATGTTGAACATTCAAGTAATGGTCGTTCCGCTTGAAACAGAAAATGGAGCAGAAGTGAGCAGCAGTTTGATTCGAACTTTTATTAGAAACGGGGAGATAAAGGAAACGAATGCTCTGCTCTATCGACCGTTTACCATTACAGGAACAGTAGTTGGTGGTCAGGCACTCGGAAGAAAACTTGGTTTTCCTACTGCGAATATGGAGTTAACAGAGGCTTATGTGCTTCCTAAACCAGGTATTTATGTCGGCCAAGCGACAGTGGATGCCAATTTAAAAAAATGGGATGTTCTTATAAGTGCTGGCTATCGCCCAACTGTTAATGGGGCTCACTATTTAATTGAAGTTCATTTCTTAAATTTTAATGATGACCTCTATGGACGGAAAATTACTGTTTCCTTTCTTCATTATTTACGGGATGAAATTAAATTCCAGGGATTGGATCCGTTAATTGAACAAATGAAGAAAGATAAATTAGAAGCAGGGAAAATTTTGCAATTAATTAATGGTAATGATGTTCAATGAGGGGGAAACGGTGGTAGGAAATTGAAGCAATTAGATATTTTTAGAGATTGTTTATTGTTGCCAAAAAAAGAAGCAGTAGTACGTTTAAATCGAATCGATCTAAAGGAGGCAGCAGGCTATTTTTTCATATTATTGTTGATTCTAGTTGTACCGCTACAAATAACCTTGTTGCAGGAAAGTTCTAGAGTAATGAATGAGGTGCCAGCGTATGTTTACAAGGCCCAAATCCTTATTTTGTACCCATTTTTTATCGTTTTTTATGCAGTAATTGGAATTTCTCTGTTATCCTTTTTAAGTGTTCTTACAGGAAAATGGTTGAAGAGAAGACTAAAATTTCAATTATTATGGAAAATGATTGCTTTCACGCTAACGAAACCATTACTATTGTATGTTATTGCATACATTTTAGTTGGGGGAAATACACTTGTCAATCTAGCTGTTCTCGTTGGTATTTTTAGCGGTGTTTTCAGACTAATTCTTTCTTACCCAAAAAGAAAGTTATAAAAAATGTGGAGTTATCGTCATTGTAGGACTTAGGCTGCTGGCAAACTCGCTCAAGTCGAGTTTGCCAGCGGTCATTTTTGTTATATGTCGTTGTATATCTTTATCACTAAGTATAATCCTTTATTGGAAAAATGTACTCATAGTGAAAATCAAAATTAATATAGTTCCACTCATTGGGGGAATAAGTAGAAGGGCTGAGCCCTCCGTTGCACAAAAAGAAATAAATGCTCGTCGTTTGACCTAGAAAGAGGAAATCAAGCATTTTTATCGCTGTTTCACTTAAAAAAATGCAATGATAGAAACTAGGACCTACAGATTACACTGTAGGTCTTTATATTCAAATTTTTTAGAAAAATTAGTTATTTTATTTTTATTTCATTGAATAAGATAATTCTTTAATTTATAATAATTAAAAATATTAAAATAATTTTAAAGGGGTTCGTTTATGAAACTATATATGTCTGTTGATATGGAAGGAATAACAGGATTAGTAGATTATACTCATGTTGATTCATCTGCTCATAATTATGAACGTTCGCGCCAAATCATGACAGATGAAGCCAATTATGTAATTAATACAGCTTTTGAGCAAGGTTGTAAAGAAGTAATCGTCAATGATAGCCACTCCAAAATGAACAATTTACTAGTAGAAAAACTTCATCCAGAAACACAGTTAATAAATGGCGGTGTTAAGCCATTTTCAATGGTTGAAGGTTTAGACAACAGTTTTACGGGGGCTATCTTTGTCGGTTATCATGCTAGAGCCTCCATGAAAGGTGTTATGAGTCATTCAATGATTTTTGGCGTTCGGAATTTTTACATAAATGATATTCCTGTTGGTGAACTGGGCTTTAATGCCTATGTTGCCGGTTACTACGGCGTTCCTGTTTTAATGGTCGCAGGCGATGATCAGGCTGCGAAAGAAGCTGAAGAATTAATTCCTAACGTTACGACAGCCGTAGTTAAAAAAACAATTACACGCTCTGCAGTAAAAACTCTTACCCCAACAAAGGCTGGCCAGCTTTTAAAAGAAAAAACAGAAATAGCTTTGAAAAATAGAGCGATTGTTAAACCACTCATCCCTCCAGAAGCTCCTTTATTACGAATTGAATTTGCCAATTATGGTCAAGCTGAATGGGCCCATTTAATGCCAGGAACAGAAATTGAAGCAAATTCAACCATTGTGCGTTACCAAGCAAAAAATATATTAGAAGCCTACCAAGCAATGCTTGTCATGACTGAGTTAGCGATGCAAACCGATTTCTGTTAGGGAGTGAGACAATGACGAAATATTTAGTAAAACGTTTCATCGCTATGCTGATCACATTGTGGCTTATTATTACATTAACCTTTTTTCTGATGCATGCTCTTCCTGGTTCTCCTTTTAATGAAGAAAGAAGCACGAGCGAGGCAGTTCAGAGGAATTTGGAGGCCCATTTTAATTTAGACAAGCCTGTTCCAGTCCAATACATAGAGTATTTAAAATCTGTTATTCAGTTTGATTTTGGCCCGTCAATAAAAAAATCCTCGCAAACAGTTAATGAATTGTTGGGCAGAGGTTTTCCCGTCTCATTTGAGCTTGGACTTGTAACATTAACGGTAGCGATTCTTTCAGGAATTACATTAGGAGTCCTTGCTGCCCTTCGCCATAATGGGATTATTGATTATATGGCGATGACGATTGCTGTTTTAGGGATTTCAATTCCAAACTTTGTTTTTGCAACCTTACTAATTCAACAAGTTGCTGTTAATTGGGAATTATTGCCTGTTGCGACGTGGAAAAGTTGGAGGCATATGGTGCTGCCGACTTTAGCACTCGCCACTGGTCCAATGGCGATTATTGCCCGCTTAACCCGCTCAAGTATGTTGGAAGTATTGACTCAGGATTATATTTTAACGGCAAAAGCGAAAGGGTTAACTCCTGCAAAAATTGTCTTAAAGCATGCTTTGAAAAACGCTTTGCTTCCAGTTGTGACTGTGCTCGGCTCACTAGCTGCAGGAATATTAACAGGGACCTTTGTGATTGAAAAGATTTTTGCGATTCCAGGAATGGGCAAGTATTTTGTTGATAGTATTAATAATCGCGATTATCCGGTTATTATGGGAACAACAATCTTTTACAGCACATTATTAATTTTTCTCTTATTTTTAGTGGATGTTGCCTACGGTCTTCTCGACCCTAGAATTAAGCTGCATAGAAAGGAGGCGAAATGATGGAAGCACCGAAGCAGCAAGAGAGTAAACGAGCCAGCGTTATGGATGAGTGGTTCGTACCTAAAAAAAGAATATTAGGAGAAGCGGAGACTGTCATTCGGCCAAGTGTGTCATATTGGAAGGATGCGTGGCGTCGTTTGCTCAAAAACAAACTGGCGATGGTTGGTTTGGTTTGTTTAATTTTACTAATATTTATGGCTATTTTTGGACCAATTATCTCGCCTCATTCCGCTACCCATCAAGTGCTTCAACAACAAAATTTACCTCCTTCATCTGAGCATTGGTTTGGTACGGATGAGTTAGGGCGTGACGTGTTTGCAAGAACATGGGAAGGAGCGCGAATTTCACTCTTTGTTGGTGTTGTTGCAGCACTTATCGACTTTATCATTGGCGTTACGTATGGAGGAATCGCAGGCTATAAAGGCGGAAAGCTCGACCATTATATGATGCGTTTTGTTGAAATTCTTTACGGTCTTCCTTATTTATTAGTGGTTATATTAGTAAGTGTTGTCCTGGAACCGGGATTGTTTTCGATCATTTTTGCCCTTTCTATTACAGGCTGGGTAGGGATGGCCAGGATGGTAAGAGGACAAGTTCTGCAAATCAAAAACTACGAATTTGTCCTTGCATCGCAAACCTTTGGTACGAAAACGTCAAGAATTATTCGCAGGAATCTTCTCCCTAATACGATGGGGCCGATTATCGTTCAAATGACATTGACCGTGCCTTCAGCTATTTTTGCTGAGGCTTTCCTTAGCTTCCTTGGAATTGGCATCCAGCCTCCGTTAGCGAGCTGGGGCTCGATGGCAAGTGATGCATTGCCTGTCATTCTTTCAGGAGATTGGTGGCGTCTGTTTTTTCCTGCTTTTTTCATCTCGTTAACAATGTTTTCTTTTAATGTTTTAGGAGATGGACTACAAGACGCATTAGATCCGAAGTTAAGGAGGTAAACATCATGGTGAAAATTCTTGAAGTAAAGGAATTGCATGTTTCCTTCACGACATTTGGTGGAGAGGTTCATGCGGTTCGCGGTGTTAGCTTTGATTTGTATAAAGGGGAGACACTTGCGATTGTTGGCGAATCAGGTTGTGGAAAAAGTGTGACTGCCAAAAGTATTATGGGCTTAATTCCAAACCCACCAGGGAAAATAACAGATGGAAAGATTCTTTTTAAAGGAAGTAATTTAGCGGCATTGAAGGATAAAGATTTGCGTAAAATTCGCGGGGCTGATATTTCGATGATCTTTCAAGATCCAATGACTGCTTTGAATCCAACTTTGACGATCGGAACTCAACTGATGGAGGGAATCATTCAGCATCAGAAAATTTCACGGAGCGAAGCGCAGAAAAAAGCGTTGGAAATGATGCGTTTAGTTGGCATACCGAGTCCGGAAAGTCGTCTAAAACAGTATCCTCACCAGTTTAGCGGGGGAATGAGACAAAGGATTGTCATCGCGTTGGCATTAGTTTGTGAACCTGAAGTGATGATTGCAGATGAACCGACAACAGCGCTCGATGTAACTATTCAAGCTCAAATTCTTGATTTGTTTAGAGATATTCAAAAGAAAACAGGAGTGTCGATTATTCTCATTACTCATGATTTAGGTGTAGTTGCTCAAGTTGCAGATCGAATAGCAGTTATGTATGCCGGAAAAGTGGTAGAGACGGGAACAAGAAGGGATATTTTTTATAAGCCGCAACATCCCTATACGAAAGGGTTGTTAAATTCTGTTCCTCGCTTGGATTTAGAAAATGCAGAGCTGATTCCAATTGCTGGTTCACCGCCTGATTTATTTGCTCCACCGCCTGGCTGTCCATTTGTAGCCAGATGTCAATATGCAATGGAAGTGTGTGATAAAGTTTATCCGCAAAAAACGAAATATGGGAAAGAACACCACGTAAACTGCTGGCTTCAGGACGAACGGGCAAAACAGATGCTTGCTTTACAACGGTAGCTTCTTTTGGAGAATTAGTTTTTCTCCAGAAGTTATATATTCTGATAAAAAATAAGGGGGAAAACAAATGAAAAAACGCTCGTCACAATTTTTAATGGCTATTCTTTTCATTTTCATCCTTGCGGCTTGTACAGCACGAGAAGATGCTGGGACTGAGACTGATGGTGATGCTGATGAAAACAGGCAGGAAGAAACAAGTGAAAAAGTGATTTATTGGAATAATGGAGAGGAACCTACGACATTTGATCCACCAGTGGGCTTTAATGCTGTGTCATGGAGTCCATTGAATAACATTATGGAGGGACTTACCCGCTTAAATGAAGAACATCTTCCACAGCCTGCCATTGCGGAGGATTGGGATGTTTCGGAAGATGGGAAAACCTATACATTTCATATTCGTGCTGATGCAAAATGGTCGAATGGGGATGATGTTACGGCAGGTGATTTTGAATTTGCTTGGAAGCGGGCATTAGATCCGGAGCTTGCAGCTTCATCGGCTTTTTTGGCTTATTTAATCGAGGGGGCAGAAAGCTATAATAGCGGAGAAGGATCCGCGGATGACGTTGCTGTTAAAGCAATAGACGAAAAAACTTTAGAGGTAAGGTTAACAAGTCCGCAAGCATATTTCTTAAACATTATTTCACTCCCAACGTTTTTTCCGATTAACGAAAAGGTTGCAGCAGATAATCCTCAATGGTTTGCTGAGGCGGCAACATTTGTTGGGAACGGGCCATTTAAACTAACTGAATGGCAGCATGACAGCCATCTTGTCATGGAAAAGAATGAACAATATTGGGATGCAGAAACGGTCAAAGTTGATAAAATTCATTGGGCGATGGTTGATGATTCGAATACTGAATATCAAATGTATCAATCAGGAGAGTTAGATTCATCTGATGTACCTGCAGAACTGAGTGAAAAGCTTTTTGAAGAAGGTGCAGTGGACATTGTTGAGCAAGCAGGACTGTATTTTTTTAGATTCAATGTTTCTCAGGAGCCTTTCCAAAATAAAAATATTCGTAAAGCCTTTGCACTGGCAGTCGATCAACAGCAGATTGTTGATTTTGTAACGAAAAATCGAGAAGAGCCAGCATATGGCTTTGTATCGCCAGGATTCACAGATGCAAAGGGTCAAGATTTTCGCGAAACAAACGGGGATCTTCTTAAAACAAATATTGAAGAAGCAAAGGTATTGCTTGAAAAAGGGATGGAAGAAGAGGGCTATGATACCCTTCCTGAAGTGGTTTTAACATATAGTTCAAGTGAACAGCACAAGAAGATTGCCGAAGCGCTTCAACCGATGTTTAAAGAGGCATTGGGTGTCGATGTGAAGCTTGAAAGTGTAGAGTCAAGCGTATTTTTAGATGAGCAAAAACAATTAAAGTACCAACTTTCAAGAAGCTCATTCTTAAACGATTTTGCCGATCCAATTAATTCTCTGGAAAGTTTTCAAACAGGTCATTCTATGAATCGTACTGGTTGGAGCAATGCTGAATACGATCAATTAATCAAGGATGCGAAAAATGAGGCAAATGAAGAAAAGCGTTTTGAGCTCCTATATAAAGCAGAACAAATTTTAATGGAAGAAGCTCCTATCTTTCCACTTTATTTTTATAATCAGCCATATTTACAGAATGATGCGGTAACAGGTGTTATTCGTCATCCTGTTGGGTATATTGAATTCAAATGGGCAGATAAGCAATAAATATGAAAAGAAGGGATGTTCTTTCTGGGCATCTCTTTTCTATCACGTCCGTGGAAAAAGGATGGTATTGATGAAAATTGTTGAGATAAAAACGTTTAAAGTAGCCGTCCCCCTCTACAAACCTTTTAAAACAGCACTAAGAACGGTTACTGTGGCTGAGTCAATCATTGTTGAAATGATTTGCGACAATGGGATCAGTGGATGGGGAGGAGCACCTCCGACTCATGTCATTACAGGTGATAGCCTTGCGAGTATTGAAGCAGCCATTGAATATATCATAAAGCCGTTTTTACAAAATAAAAATCTCCTTAACTATGAAGCTCTCTTTCAAGGATTACAGGAAATTCTCGTTGGGAATTCAAGTGCAAAAGCGGCGGTTGATATGGCGATGTATGATTGCTTGGCACAATATTGTAAAATGCCCCTTTATCAATTTCTCGGCGGGTATAGGGATGAAGTTGAAACGGATTTCACGGTAAGCGTGAACGGACCGGAAGAAATGGGAGAAGATGCCGTTCATTACATTCAGCAAGGTTTTAATGTTTTAAAGGTCAAAGTTGGCAAGGATGATGCTGCAACTGATCTCGGGAGAATTATTGAAATAAGAAAACGTGTCGGAAAAGAAATTAAAATTCGACTCGATGCCAATCAAGGCTGGAATGCAAAGGATGCAATTAGAACGATTCGCAAAATGGAAGATTTGGATTTAAATATTGAACTGGTAGAGCAGCCAGTAAAGGCCTATGATTTAAAAGGGTTAAAAAAGGTTACAGATTCGGTTGATACACTAATTATGGCGGATGAAAGTGTTTTTACGGCTAAACAGGCGTTGGAAGTAGTGAAAACAAGAAGTGCTGATTTAATTAATATTAAGCTAATGAAAGCGGGAGGAATCTATCAAGCTACTATTATTAACCAGTTGGCAGAAGTCAGTGGTGTAGAATGCATGGTTGGAAGTATGATTGAAACCCGTCTCGGTATTACAGCAGCTGCACATTTTGCAGCGAGTAAAAAGAATATTACACGCTACGATTTTGATGCTCCGCTTATGCTTGCCAAAGAAATTGTAGAAGGAGGTCTAATTTACAATGGAAGGAGAATTACTTTTCCAAAAGAAGTTGGATTAGGCATTTCACAAATAATGGTGAAAGGTGATGGTGCAGATGAATAATGAGTGGGTAGTCAATGTGCCAGTTGCGACAATATGGACATTGCCTAGTTCCCCGCGTCCCCTAGATAAAAAGGCGATTACGAACCCAGTGGATATCCAAGGCTGGATTGAAGGGCAATCCCATGGGGACTTATTGGAACTTCACCAAGCAAATCTAGTGCAAACGCAGGTTTTATTAGGGGAAAAAGTACAAGTGCTTGAGGAGAATGCTGAGTGGCTAAAGGTATTGGTGCCGAGTCAGCCATCATCGAAAGATAAGCGAGGTTATCCAGGCTGGATACCAAAAGGACAATTAGTTCAGACTGCGGATTGGGAAGTGGAAAACAGCGCAATCGCTGTAGTAAGAAGCAATAAAGCAGAGCTTTACGATGTGGAGCAGAGAGGTGTTGCCCGATTAAGCTTCCAAACTAGATTACCATTACTTCGTCATGAAGGGGAGTGGGTGGAGGTACGAACACCTATAGGATTAGGCATGTTAAAGAAAATCGATGTAACGCTTGTTAATTCCCAATCTGAACAAACAAAACGCACAGGAAGAGACATCGTTATGGAAGGGAAAAAGTTTTTACATTTACCATATCTTTGGGGCGGAATGAGCAGCTTTGGATATGATTGCTCTGGCTTCACCTACAATATGTGTAAAGCAAATGGATACATCATTCCTCGTGATGCAATCGATCAAGCTCAGGCTGGAGTCCCGGTGAAATTAACTGAGCTTGAGCCAGGGGATCTCCTTTTCTTTGCTTATGAAGAGGGAAAAGGAAAAATTCATCATGTCGGGATCTATTATGGTGATGGGAAAATGCTTCATTCGCCAAAGACTGGAAAAGCAATTGAAATCATTGAGCTAAAGGATACTTTTTACGAAAAAGAACTATGTGCAGCAAGGCGCTATTGGTGATGCGGAGGAATGAAAAATGACAAAAGAGATTCTGCTTGAGGTGAAAAACCTGAAAAAGTATTTTTCCCTTTCAAAAAGAACAGTTTTAAAAGCGGTTGACGGAGTCTCTTTTCATATTCATAAGGGAGAGACCTTTGGGGTCGTTGGTGAATCAGGCTGCGGGAAATCAACTGCAGGACGGACAATTATTGGGTTATACGAGCAAACAGATGGAGAGGTTAAGTTTAGCGGACAAAACGTTCATACGCTCACTAAAATGGAAAAGTTTAAATTGCATCAAAAAATGCAGATGATTTTTCAAGATCCATATGCTTCGTTAAATCCGAGGTCGACTGTACAGGAAATCATTTCAGAGCCGATGGAAGTTCATGGGCTATATGGAAATAAGCTGGAACGACTAGAACGAGTTTATCAATTGCTGGAGGATGTGGGCTTAAATCGCGAACATGCCAATCGTTATCCACATGAGTTTAGTGGTGGTCAGAGGCAAAGAATAGGGATTGCTCGCGCTTTGGCTTTGGATCCAGATTTTATCATCGCAGACGAACCAATTTCTGCTTTAGATGTCTCCGTTCAAGCACAAGTTGTCAATCTGTTAAAAAGACTGCAAAAGGAAAAAGGATTAACATATTTATTTATTGCTCACGACCTGTCAATGGTTAAACAAATTAGCGATCGCATTGGAGTTATGTATTTAGGCCATCTTGTTGAGCAGACAACGAGTAAACAACTGTACAGAAAGCCGCTTCACCCGTATACAAAAGCATTATTATCAGCTATTCCAATTCCTGATCCAGATATAGAGGATAAACGAGAGCGCATAATTTTAGAAGGGGATATCCCAAGTCCAATTGATCCGCCAAGCGGTTGTGTCTTTAGGACCCGTTGTCCTGAAGCTATGGATCTTTGTTCTCAAATAAAGCCTGATTGGCAGGAAATAGAGCAGGAGCATTATGTAGCTTGCCATCTTTATAGCAAAGCAGGAACAGGAAGGAATCATCCGAAAGTTAATTTTTGGGCAAAGTCTTGAGATAGAACAAAAGAGGCTTTTGGATATTTGTTATTTTTGGAGAAGTTTTCTTGTACGCTTAATCCGAATAGGGGCGATTATTTGGCACTTTGTCGGCTTATCTGGCATGATGAGTCCGAATAGAGCAATGATTCGAACAGAAGATGGGTTTTTTCATTAAGCTGAGTCCGAATAGGTCAATGATTCGGACAGAAGATGGGTTTTTTCATTAAGCTAAGTCCGAATAGAGCAATGATTCGGACAGAAGATGGGCATTTTCAATAAGTTGAGTCCGAATAGGTCAATGATTCGGACAGAAGATGGGCATTTCCAACAAGCTGAGTCCGAATAGGTCAATGATTCGGACAGAAGATGGGCTTTTCCATTAAGTTGAGTCCGAATAGACGAATGATTCGGACAGAAGATGGGTTTTTTCATTAAGCTGAGTCCGAATAGACGAATGATTCGGACAGAAGATGGGCATTTCCATTAAGTTGAGTCCGAATAGACAAATGATTCGGACAGAAGATGGGTTTTTTCATTAAGCTAAGTCCGAATAGACGAATGATTCGGACAGAAGATGGGCATTTCCATTAAGTTGAGTCCGAATAGACAAATGATTCGGACAGAAGATGGGTTTTTTCATTAAGTTGAGTCCGAATAGAGCAATCATTCGGACAGAAGATGGGTTTTTTCATTAAGCTGAGTCCGAATAGACGAATGATTCGGACAGAAGATGGGCATTTCCATTAAGTTGAGTCCGAATAGACAAATGATTCGGACAGAAGATGGGTTTTT
>NZ_JARGEJ010000280.1:0-415 GCF_029211245.1 Robertmurraya sp. DFI.2.37
CACTGGAATGAAGGCAGTTTGTCATGACAGTGCTCGTGATTAAATTGGTTTATGACAATGTGCGTATCTTGTAATATATTTGTGTGAAATAATCAAATGAGGTGAGCCTTACATGGCAAAAATGGTTAGAGTAAATACTCAAGTTTCTGATGAGCTCAACTACAAGCTTGTAGCTGAATCTGAAAGAATTGGTGTTCCGAAATCGACAATAGTCACAATGGCTTTAGAAACGTACTTCCAGCAAAAAGAATCGATTAAGGCTATGACTGATATTGGTTTGGTTATTCAGAAGCTTGAGGATCTAGAGAAACGAATTGAGAAGCAGTAATTTTGGGTTAGGTGTTATTAACTTGATTTTAATTAAACATTACGAGAAACAATGGAGGTGAAAGGATGGACAAAGGAAACGGAGATG
>NZ_JARGEJ010000281.1:0-415 GCF_029211245.1 Robertmurraya sp. DFI.2.37
CTTTTACCATTGTCCGTACCAATACATCCATGGTTGCTATGCTACCTGCCAATGAAGAATGATCAGCCATTTTGCATACACCATCTTCTATAATCACATTAGGATCTGTTATTTCCATTCCATCAGCAGCGGCATATGCCAAAGCATCCGTAACCAAACAAGTTTTTTCCACTCCCTTCAACTTATAAGCCAACCGAAGAATAGTAGCAGGTAAATGGATACCGTCGGCAATCAATTCAATGGTCATTCCGTCTGTCAGATAAACACTTTCCACTGTCCCTTCGTATTTATATTCACGACATTTATGGAATCCCGGCATACCGTTATAGAAATGGGCAGTATGAGTAAACCCAGCTTCAAACGCAGCTTTTATCCCCTCGTATTCCGATTCTGTATGTGACACAGCCACTAATAT
>NZ_JARGEJ010000282.1:0-415 GCF_029211245.1 Robertmurraya sp. DFI.2.37
GTTCCATATTTCAGCAGTATCACGAACAAATCCTACCACTTCCATATCTTTGAATGATACGCTGTTAGGATTTACCTGATACTTCACGTCTGCCTTACCTGAGTAAACGATTTTAAATGTGCTAAAGTTATTTGTACCCCAATCTGCACCTGTAATCTCTGTTTTACCTGCCACACCATCAGTAACGATGGTAGGGAAATGGATTCTGGCAGCTTCACCTTCAGAAAGGAAAGTAGGGATAAACTTAACTCCGCTAACTACAGAAGTAGCTTTAGGCATACTGATAGTCTTTTTAGTGCCATCAGCATAAGTAATAACTAATTCATAAGCTGATTCACCTTCTTCTACTGATACTACATAATCATCAGCAGAAGTACCTGGAGTACCCGGAGTACCTGGTTTGCCCGGTTCACCT
>NZ_JARGEJ010000283.1:0-415 GCF_029211245.1 Robertmurraya sp. DFI.2.37
GATTCTGGTAAATCTGTATGAAACGGTTTCTTATGAAAGCAAGCGCTTGTATCACCGTTATGTCAAAAAGAATAAGAGGACAATCCGTAAAATACATTTATATAACCTGAATACCCGTATCGTATTGATTATGACGGCTATCTTGCTAGTGACGGGTACTGTGGCCATTGCTGTTTTCGAATGGAATCATGCTTTTGCGGGAATGACGGCTACAGAGAAATGGGTGCAGGGCTTTTTTAACGCAACTTGTCCCCGTACGGCAGGATTTTCAAGTGTGGGCATGACTACTTTCAGTGTGCAGACGTTGCTGCTGATGGTGGTGCTGATGATGATTGGCGGCGGTACGCAGTCTACGGCCGGTGGTGTGAAGGTGAATGTGTTTGCTGTAGTCATGTTGAACTTGCGTGCTATTCTT
>NZ_JARGEJ010000284.1:0-413 GCF_029211245.1 Robertmurraya sp. DFI.2.37
AACGAGGGAAGTTGACGAAAAGATGCGAAGCTTATCATTCGCCGTTTGTACCTTGAAAACTAGATAATGAAAGTGAAGAAGAACCAAGAAATTACCGAGTAATCGCCATTTTAGTTTTTCTCTCTATTGATTTATTCATAGAGTAAACCGCAAGGGTTTCAAGAAATCACACAAAGTTGTGTTGGTGTATTGAAAACCGAACAAGAGGGTTTCGAGAAGCAAGCAGATCAAGGAAGCGACCGAACGAGCACTGGAGCGTACGGAATGGATACGTGAGGAGCGTAGAGAGGGAGCTGACGCAGAGATGCGCCGCTTATCGGAAGCCGAAAGTTGAGGGAAATGAGAAGCAAACAGGTCGAGGAATCAAGCGAGGAAGTACCGGAGCGTACGTAGTCTGTACGTGAGAATGCTGA
>NZ_JARGEJ010000285.1:0-413 GCF_029211245.1 Robertmurraya sp. DFI.2.37
GCACGGAAATAACACAGGACAAATGGCGTGAGCTGATGAGGTACGGTAGAAAATGCTCCTATCGGCTGCTTACGGCGAGAATCAAGCGGGAATTGCCGGAATTATACCATGCGCTGGCTCTCCAGTTCTATAATCCTTATGCGGAACAGTGCAGGCAGACACCCACACATTATATATTGGTTCATTCGGCCATTGAATATTTTATCAGAAAACAATAAAGGACAAATGGTTATGAAAACAAAAAAGGTTGATAAAAAGAAAACGCTGGCTTATGCGGTGGCATTTTACTTTACGGATGTTTCCGTAAAGTTCATGATGGGGAATGCGATGTATGAGTATGTACATACCGTTTATGACAGGCGGTATGATAACGGTGGCTTTAATACGCTTGCCGTAGTCTATAATTACAAGAG